>NZ_CP032663.1:3740000-4040000 GCF_016647575.1 Proteus vulgaris | reverse complement strand
TTATCGAGAGTAAAATCAGGTTTGCTGTCTGCAATAGATACGCCGTAGTTATAGCCGTAGGTTAAACCTACGCAAGGGCACTCAGCCGCTTGTGCTGCAATAATATCGTTGCGAGAATCCCCAACAAAAAGGAGTTCTTCCTTTTTAACACCAAACGTGCCCATTGTTAAATATAATGGTGCTGGATGCGGTTTTTTTTCTTTCACATCATCGCCACCTAACACTAAGGAAAAATATTTTTCAATTTCCAGCTGTTGTAGTAATGGTGCAATAAATGGTGTTGGTTTGTTTGTCACGATACCCAGAGGAATATTGTGTGAAGCTAATACTTCAAGGGTTTCTTTAACATGAGGGAATAAATCACTGCCTGTTTTGACTGAGGTTGCATAATGTTGATCAAAAAGATCACGCATCTCTTTTAATAAGGTATCAGTCACATCCTCGACACCTGCATTGTGTAAAGCGCGTGTTAGTAGCATATCCACGCCGTTTCCAACCCAGATAGTGACATTATGTTTGCCAGCTGGAGGGAAACCTTTTGCTTTTAATGCGTAGTCTGTTGCTTCGGTAAGACCGACAGCGCTGTCGGTGAGAGTGCCATCAAGATCAAAGGCGATAGCACGGATACCTTTGAGTTTTTTATCTGTCATTACGATACCTTTTCTAATTCACGGCGCATATTGTCGATAACATGCTTATAGTCTGGCTGATTGAAAATAGCAGAGCCAGCAACGAACATATCAGCGCCAGCTTGCGCAATTTCAGCAATATTATCGACTTTGACACCGCCATCAATTTCTAAACGAATGTCATAACCACCATCGTCAATCATCTTACGAACTTGGCGTAATTTATCGAGGGTATTAGGAATAAATGATTGTCCACCAAAGCCTGGGTTAACAGACATCAGCAGAATAAGATCCAATTTATCCATAACATAGTCGAGATAGTTTAATGGGGTTGCTGGATTAAGCACTAAACCTGCTTTACAACCACAATCTTTAATTAATTGAATAGTACGATCGACGTGGTCACTGGCTTCAGCGTGAAATGAGATATAAGTTGCACCCGCGTTTGCAAAATCAGGGATGATACGGTCAACAGGTTTAACCATTAGATGAACATCAATAGGTGCTGTAATGCCGTAGTTACGTAGAGCCTTACAAATTGGCGCACCAAATGTCAGATTAGGAACATAGTGGTTATCCATGACATCGAAGTGGACAACATCAGCACCCGCTGCGAGCACTTTTTCAGTATCTTCACCAAGGCGAGCAAAATCAGCGGATAAAATAGAAGGGGCAATCAGAAAATCTTTCATCGCATTCTCCAGACAACACTCCCATTGTCGGGAGGTGTTAACGATTATTTATATAAGGCAAGTAATTCGTTCACTTTGCTACGACCGAGTGTGTTGCTACTGATTGTTCTTCTGACTTTCACACTGTGTAGCTCTTTTGCGTCTACATACCACTCTTTTGTTAACGCAGTCTCATGATTTGATATTAACACGGGTATCTGTCTCTCGTAAGCCAGCATTGAGGCAAGTTGAGCCAGATGTTCCTGCTCTTGAAAACTAAAGCTATTTGTATGGTATGACGTGAAATTTGCAGTCGGTGATAATGGTGCATAAGGAGGATCGCAATAAACGACGGCGCCTTTTTTTGCATTTGTCATAGTTGATGAATAGCTTTGGCAAACAAATTCGGCTTTTTGGGCTTTTTCAGAAAACCAAATTAGCTCGGCTTCAGGAAAATAAGGTTTTTTATAACGACCAAAAGGGACGTTGTATTCGCCTTTTGAATTATAACGACACAGCCCGTTGTAGCAATGACGGTTAAGATAGAGAAATAACACACTACGCTGATAAGCGTCCGTTGAACGATTAAAGTCTTGTCGTAGTTGATAAAACTCTTCTGCGATATTCATTTGAGGGGTAAATAATAAGCGGGCATCCTTCATAAATTTTTCAGGATGTTGCTTTACCGTATTATAGAGATGAATTAGATCACTATTTATATCGGCAAGAATATATGAATCGTATTCTGTATTCAAAAAAACAGAACCGGCACCCATAAAAGGTTCAATTAAACAATTACCCTCGGGCAGATGACGTTTAATGTCATCTACCAAAGGATATTTACCACCAGCCCATTTTAGGAATGCGCGTTTTTTTTTCATGCCGTCCAAATTTCTCAATCGTTTCAGAGTCGCCGATTGTACTCTGTTTCAGACAGCATATCAGCGGTGAACTTCGTCTTAATTATTTTTTTAGATCCTGATGAACATGTTTCATCGGTCTAACCCAAGGTTGTTTTGCTTGCACTGGCGCTGGTAAAGAAGAAACGGCCTGTTTGGCTTCGCTTATATTACGATAATTTCCATAGATGAGTACATACCATGGGTTACCGTTACGCTGTGTTTTGTAAATAGCGTAGTTTCCATTGAGGTTCTTTTTAGCGAAAGCCTCTAAGGTATCTTGGCGACTTGCACCACTTAATTGCAACGTATAGTTAGTAGCAGGAATAGCACTTAAATTACCTGCTGATAATGAGCCTGAAACAACAGGTTTAGTTGTTGTAGGTTTAGGTTGTGTTGTTGCTGGTGGTGTTACCGGTTTTGTCGGTGGTGTTTTTACTTCAGCCGGTTTTTGTACAGGTTTGGTAGCGGGTGGCTGTGTAACAGGTTGTACTGGTTTTGGTTGTTGTGCATTTAATTGCTGGCTAGTCGCTTGATTTATGCCCGCTTGTTGTTGATTTAATGAATCAACGATATCTCCAGGGATCTCAACACGTTGACCTTGCGAATCAATCATTGGCGGTAAATTTTGTGAAGGTGGTGTCGCAGGCTGTATATCTTGCCCAGAAATAGATTGAGGTGTTGATGGCTGATCATTTTCTGAAGGCGTAACGGATGACGGTTGCTGAGACAGATCGATATTTCTTTCTGTATTGGTCGGAGAGGTAGGTTCAGTTGTTTCTGGTGATTTTAATGCTGAACTTATTGCGATAATTAGCAGAATAAGGACTAAAACACCTACACCAATCATCATCTGTTGACGGGATACAGAGAATCGTGCGTTTTTTAATGGATTGCTACGAGGTCGGTTGGTTCGACGTTCAGGTCTATCCGATGTATCAGGTTTGAGTGAATTATCACCCTTGGTTTCATTGTCAGGTTTGAACTCGTCCATTATGCCCTCCGTCAGAGCGTCAAAAAGCGAAAAATATTCTATTCAGCCTTAGCCATTACCTCATAGTATAAGGATGAAACGCTTTTTCTGAAACGTTGCATTTGACAATATTAACCAGAATTTTCCTTAAATGAATATTCTGGTTTGTTTCTTGTCAGGTAATGGGGAGCTTAATTTGCATTAATGCAAGATGTTATCGCTTTGCGGACTTGTTCGCGAGTAATATCGGCACGTAATTCGGATTGACCGATACCTTTTGGTAAAACTAGGTGTAATTTGCCACCAGATACCTTTTTGTCTCTCATCATATGAGGCAAATAGTCATCAGGTGTCATTTCAATAGGACCGTTGACGGGGAGATTAGCTTTCTCAAGCAATTGAATAACACGTTGAGTCTCTTCTTCAGTGAATTGATCAAGCGCTTGAGATGTTCTTGCCGCCATTACCATACCTGCAGCAACGGCTTCACCATGCAACCAAACACCATATCCCATATGAGCTTCAATGGCGTGTCCATAAGTATGGCCAAGGTTGAGTAGTGCGCGTAAACCACTTGTTTCTTTTTCATCAGCAGCAACGACGTCAGCTTTTAGCTCGCAGCAACGACGGATACAAAAAGCCATAGCTTTAGGATCAAGAGCCAAGAGTTTATCAATATTATTTTCAAGCCAGATAAAAAAGTCTTTATCTAAAATGATGCCATATTTAATAACTTCAGCTAAACCCGATGAAAGTTCACGAGGCGGTAATGTGGCAAGACAATCGAGATCGATAACAACAGAAGCGGGCTGATAAAACGCACCAATCATGTTTTTGCCAAGAGGGTGATTAACTGCGGTTTTTCCACCAACAGAAGAGTCAACTTGTGACAATAGTGTTGTTGGTACTTGGATAAAGCGAACACCACGTTGATAGCTTGCTGCGGCAAAACCGGTTAGATCACCAATAACACCACCACCTAATGCGATAAGTGTTGTATCTCGATTGTGATTTTTTTCTAATAATGCAGTAAAGACATCATTCATGATCTCAAGCGATTTATATTGTTCACCGTCAGGTAAAATCACGCTATCAACCAAAACACCTTGTTTTTTTAAGGTGTCTGTTACCTTTTCTAAATAGAGTGGAGCAAGTGTCACGTTTGTGACTATCATAACTTGCTGCCCTGATTTTAAAGGTAAAAAGGTATCTTCTTGATGAAAAAGGCCAGAAGCAATGGTAATGGGATAGCTTCTTTCACCTAATGTGACAGTGATTTTTTCCATAACAGTGGCCTTCTTCTTATTGTCTTTACTTAACCTTATAAATAGCTGAATTTATTAGTTTTGTTCTAATAATTCAATTATTTGATTGGCTACAATTTTTGCACTCTGATCATCAGTATGAATAGTGATGTCAGCAATCTCTTCATAAAGAGGATTACGTTCTTCAGCTAATGTCTCTAGGACATCGCGCACAGGTTCAACACCTTGCAATAAAGGACGTTTTTTATCACGTTGGGTACGAGCGAGTTGTTTTTCAATATTGGTTTCTAAATAAACAACCACACCACGTGCAGATAGTCTGTTACGGGTTTCTCGCGATTTCACCGAACCACCACCTGTTGCAAGTACAATGCCTTGTTTTTCAGTGAGTTCGTTGATTATTTTCTCTTCTCGTTGACGGAAGCCTTCTTCGCCTTCAACATCAAATACCCAACCTACATCCGCACCTGTACGCCGCTCAATTTCCTGATCGGAATCATAAAACTCCATACTAAGTTGTTGAGCTAACTGACGACCAATAGTGCTTTTGCCGGCACCCATAGGCCCAACCAGAAAGATATTACGTTTCTCTGCCATGTTTTTGGTATTACTAAGATATTCGTTAATGATAACCCGCCCCGCCAAATTCATTCAGCGACGGGACCTAAACTGAAATTTATGAGTGTTTATCTAATTCACACCTGATAACATTTGTTATCTACTCTCATAATAAGACTGAGTTCTTTCAGTAGATCGCTATAAAATAACCACATGCTGTCATAAGCGACAACATAGGATAAAAATCCCTTTGCCCACAGTACATAACAAAAACTACTAAAAAAAGTAATTATCTTTGTTGGCAACGCGGAGATTCTAACACAATTTAGTCGGAAAACCGCATCTGATAATATTGTCTTTTTCGTCATCAATCGATCAATATTACATATAAAAAGCCCTACCTCCAAGAATAGAGGAAGTGCATAAAATGTATCCGTATTTTTATTGTGATGTTTCAGGCTCACTCAAATTAGCTAACCCTTGTAAGCTAAATCGTCCTCATCGTCAAATCTATAAATACTGATTATAAGAAAAAACAATGAATAACTCTCAGTTTAATCCTAGTAAAAAACATATAGTGCTTTGTATTTTATAATAAAAGTATTTATTGCATAAAAAATTAGATTAATTTGGGTGTAATAAAAATAACCAATTCATGGCGGCTGTGTTGATCTCTTTTATGACTGAAAAGTACGCCTAGTAATGGAATAGAGGATAAGAAAGGGATCTTTGCCGTGTGTTCTTGTTGTTTTTGCTGAAATATACCGCCTAACATAATGGTTTCTCCATCACGAATAGTCACTTCTGTGCTGATCTCTTGTTTATCGATAGATAGATGTTCACTTCCACCTTGAACAAGTGCAATACCCGGTGTGTTTTGACTAATTTTAAGTATTAATCTTATCTTTTTATTTCTTTGGATCATGGGGGTTACTTCCATACCCAAGACAGCCTCTTTAAATTGAACTCGTGTCATTTCATTATCTCGGCTGACATAGGGGATCTCCGTTCCTTGTTTGATGGATGCTGTTTTTTCATGAGCAGTCGTTAGCCGTGGACTTGCAATAATAGATAACTGTTTTTCTTGCTCTAACGCGCTTAATTCAAGCTCTAATAGACGCCCATTAATTCTGGCAATATTAAATGCAATATAGTGAAGGGGATTTTTGGTGTTTTGATGGAGTGATAAAGCAGAAAGTGAAGGGGTCGATAACGTTGAATTAAGTGAAGAGGTTGTTGGAATAGCATTAGGTATTGTAGATGCGGCTTCAGTTTGTGTTTTTAAGGCTTGTAATCCCCACTGAGTGCCTAATTCATTTAAAGCATCCTGACTGCTACTCACAATATGTGCGGTGATATGAACTTGTTGTTGGGGAGTATCCCGTAATTTTAACCAATCCTCAATTTCAGACAGTGTCTTACTATTATCAACTATAGAAAGACTGTTTGATTCACTATCTACAATAATGCGCCCCTGCTGACTAAGTAATGGAATGGTATGATTACTTAGTTGTTCACCTAATTTCTCAGCATCAGCATAATTTAAAGAATAAAGCTGATGATGTAATTCTTCAGGCTGCTCTGTGGTTGATGTTCGCTCTTCAATAAATGTGGATGATATTTTTTCATCTTCGATATTCTCAGGAAAGAAGGGATCTCTGGTATGAGCCCAAATGGCAGTTGCCATAAATAAGATGACAATTAAAATTCCTATCTTCATGATATATCACCCTGTATTGCGCTAGGATAACTTAGCTCTGTCAGGCTCATTTGTACTGAAATTAAATGGGTTTCTATTGGAACAATATTCAGAGAAATAAGCGCTAAGCTCGTTTGATTAAGGTATTCCAATAGCGTTAAAAACTGTGAGTAAGACAAAGTAAAAGTAAGTTTATATAAAGAGTTAGGCATGACTTCCCAAATCTCCGGTATAAAGTGATAAGTCATCAATAAGCGTTGTAATTGCTCACTAACTGGTGAGTTATTTAATGGAATGTCATACTCTATTTGCTGTGTGATCAGTGAATTAATAGAAGGTATTGTCTCTAACGTACTTTGATGGTGATTAATGCGCTGTAGTCTTTGAGCCATTTCTATGTATTGTTGAGTTATCTCTTGCTGGTAATCTGTGTAGATAAAGAGGTAATAAAATAGAAAGGCAATAAAAGGTATAATTAAGCTCAGTAAAGTGAGTTTCCACTTAGGTAAAAACGCAATAAATAACAACCATTGTGCATTTATTCTCATTGGCTTCCCTCATCTTCTTCATTTTCGTACTCTCGATCTAGCTCTTCTGATTTTCCGTTTAAATGTACTTCTGTATAAGACGGATCAGCTTTGCTTTGTTGTAAATAGCTCAACGTTAAAGAGGCTAAAACAGGGTGACTTTTAAGATTGGTAATAAAGGAGAGTGATTGTGTATTGGGGAGAGTAAGGTGCAGTGAGCGTTGATTATCGGCTTCATCATAGTGGCTAATCCAACCTGCTGAAGGAAGATGCGTTTCGATAGCACGAAAGAAGCGAATGTAATGTAAATAGCGCAGCCAGTTTTGATAATAGAGTGAATAGTGTTGATAGCGTAAAAGTGTCTGCTTTCTTTGTTCTTGATATATATCGAGCTGTTTTAGTAATAAATCTTCTTGTTGTTGTGTTTGACGTTGTTGCGCTGTTATGTGTGTTCGCTTTTGTGTTAGATGGTAAGTGTAATAGCTACAAATCACGAAAGTGATTGCGACTAATGATAGCGTTTGAGAAAGCCATAACCATGCTTTTTGTCTAAATAACCTGTGCCGCCAAGGTAGGTAATTTACTTGATACATAACACCTCTTCAGGGCGTAATGCCAAACCCAATGCAACAAGCGGAATGAGATCTTTATTTGGCGTTGTTTTAAATAAATCATGGGAAAGATTGGGCCAAACAGGCATTAACTGACTAAAATATTTCTCATTATCACCTGTTAAATAACACTGCTCTAATGGCCAATGATATTTTTCTATTAACTGGTCAATACAGGCTTGCTGTTCTTGTTGGTTTTCATAAGAGAGCGTGCCGTAATGGGGCATGTTTTCATCAGATGATACCCAAAATAGCGTTTTGTTTTTACAGTAAAAAAGTGGATTTTGAGGTGAAATATCAAGGTGAGAGGCTAAATAGCGTAGTGCACATGCAGGGATATCAATCGCAGTTATTGTTAAGTTTATTAGAGAAAATAAGTCAATATACTTATCTAAAATCGTTTTATGGCACAGATGAATAGCGAGTTTCCCTTTATTTTGTCGATAATCAAAATTAACAGGGATTTTCGTATTTTGTGTGTAAGATGTGGCTCGTAGTTGCGCTAACCGATAACATGCTGCTGATGTAAGGGAAATAGCATGAGGCAGTGGAATAATTTGATAGTTTTCATAAATATCAGGTAGCGAAAGCGTAACATTATTAATAGAGGGCAATTTTTTACGCCAATCTATTAGGATTTTTCTTAATTTTGTGCCATTTAAATCGTCATTAAGAGGTAAAGGGAATTGCCAAAATGCACCGATCTTCCATTGTTTATTCTGCTGAAATACCAAAACTGCATTGATATGATGAGTGTTAATTTCAATACCAATCTGGTAATTGTGTGTTTCCATAAATGATATCCATATCTATTGATGAGTAATTGCCTATTTTCAAAGAGGCGTTACCTTTATACTACGCACTGTTTGTTTATAAACCGCCCAATTCACACTACATGGGAAATTTAAGGTGAAGTTCTTAAAATATTTTTTCATCTTCGTTTTTGCTTGCATAATTTTGGGAGCAGCCTCGATATACGGTATGTATAAGTATGTTGAGCCTCAGTTACCCGATGTCGCGACATTAAAAGATGTTCGTTTACAAACCCCTATGCAGGTATTTAGTGCAGACGGAGAGTTGATCGCGCAATACGGCGAAAAACGTCGTTTACCGCTAACATTGGAGGAAATGCCTCCTCAACTTATTAATGCCTTTATCGCAACAGAAGATACGCGTTTTCGTGAACACCACGGTATTGACCCTATTGGGATCTCACGTGCTGTTGTCGTGGCATTAACATCAGGACAAGCCTCTCAAGGCGCGAGTACCATCACGCAACAATTAGCTCGAAATTTCTTTTTAACACCAGAAAAGAAATTAATGCGAAAAATCAAAGAAGCTTTTTTGGCGATCCGCATTGAGAAAGAGCTTACTAAAGATGAAATTTTAGCGTTGTATCTAAATAAAATTTATCTAGGTAACCGAGCTTATGGTGTCGGTGCTGCGGCTTACGTTTACTTTGGTAAGAGTGTTCATGAGCTTAGTCTAAATGAAATGGCAGTGATTGCTGGCTTACCAAAAGCGCCATCAACACTTAACCCGCTCTATTCTTATGATCGTGCCTTAAAACGTCGTAATGTCGTTTTACAGCGTATGTATGAAGAGAACTATATCACTCGTGCACAGTATGAAAGTGCAAGAGCAGAGCCGATAGTTGCTAAATACCATGCACCGCAAATTGATTTCTCCGCACCTTATCTCACAGAAATGGTGAGAATGGAGATGTATGAGCGCTATGGTGAAAATGCTTATACAGATGGCTATAAAATCTACACTACGGTTGTTCGTAAAGATCAACTAGCAGCAGAAAAAGCGTTGCGTGACAATGTTATCGATTACGATATGCGTCATGGTTACCGAGGTGCTCAAGAAGTTTTATGGAGTGAAGGGCAAACGCCATGGGATAACGAAGCTATCAACAAGAAATTAAAAGGGATCCAAACTTATGGTCCTTTAATTCCGGCTGTTGTGTTATCTGCGGATGCTAAAGAAGCCAAAGTTATCTTAAAAACGGGTGACAACATTACGTTAGATTTAAAAGCGGTTCGTTGGGCTCGTAAATTTATTTCTGACACTTCTCAAGGTGCAACACCGACAAAAGTTGATGCCGTTGTCCATGTTGGTGAGCAAATTTGGGTACGTCAAAATAACGAAAACAGTTGGGTATTAGCGCAACTTCCGGGTGTTAATGCAGCATTTGTTGCATTAGATCCAATCAATGGAGGGATTATTGCGCTTGTTGGTGGTTTTGATTTTGAGATCAGTAAATTTAACCGTGTTTCTCAATCTTTACGCCAAGTCGGTTCAAACATTAAACCTTTCTTATATGCTGCGGCGTTAGATAAAGGGTTGACGTTATCGACACTACTTAATGATTTACCTATTAGCCGTTGGGATGCTGGTGCAGGTACAGATTGGCGTCCTAAAAACTCACCGCCAACTTATGCCGGTCCTATTCGTTTACGCCAAGGTTTAGGTCAGTCTAAAAACGTAGTAATGGTACGAGCAATGCGCGCAATGGGTGTGGATTATGCCGCTGATTATCTATTGCGCTTTGGTTTCCCTAATCAAAATATTGATAGAACAGAATCTTTAGCATTAGGTTCACCATCATTTACACCAATGCAAATGGTACGAGGGTTTGCTGTTATGGCAAACGGCGGATATCTCATCGAGCCTTATTATATCCAACGTATTGAAAATGCTGATGGTGAAGAGCTGTTTACTGCAAAACCGAAAGTAGCTTGCCCAGATTGTACAGATATCCCTGTTATTTACGGCGATACAATGCGTTCTATTGCATTATCTGATGACTATATGGAAAACGTTGCTCAATCTAATAAATCTCAGCCTGAAACAGCTGAGCCTGAAATTGAATTAGAGCAAGCACCATTAGCTGAAACTGTAAAAGAAAGCCCTTATGCACCACACGTTATCAGCACTCCACTGGCTTACTTAATGCATGATGCATTAAGAACAAACCTTGTGGGTGAACCTGGATGGTCTGGTACAGGTTGGCGTGCCGTTCGTGATCTTAAACGCCAAGATATTGGTGGTAAGACAGGAACAACAAACAGCTCTAAAGATGCGTGGTTCTCTGGATATGGTGCCAATATTGTTGCCACAGCTTGGATTGGCTTTGATGACAGTAGCCGCAATTTAGGTCGAACTGCTGCTAGTGGCGGTGAAGCGGGTGCTAAAACAGCACAACCTATTTGGAACGACTTTATGAAAGTGGCTCTGGATGGTGTGCCAGTTAATATGATGCCTGCACCAAAAGGTGTCGTCGCTGTTCAAATTGATAGAAGAACAGGAAAGCTGGCAGGTGATGGCTCTTCAATGAAAGAATATTTTATTGATGGAACCCAACCGACAGAAAGAGCAAAAAATGAAGTAGGAACACAGATTTTTGAGGATAATGGCGAGTCTAACGAGTTATTCTAATTAATCGAAAATAAAAACCGGATGTCAAAGTCCGGTTTTTTATTATCTACTTATTTTGTAATAGATAGCGATGGGCTAAGAAGAGAGCACTGACGCTACGAGCTTCTGTGAAGTCTGGATGGTCGAGTAAATCCATCATTTTTGCGATAGGCCAACGTATTTGGAACAGTGGTTCAGGTTCATCACCTTCAAGTTGTTCTGGATAAAGGTCATGCGCAATAACAATGTTCATTTTGCTAGAAAAGTAAGACGGCGCCATAGAAAGCTTTGCAAGTTCTATTAATGAATGGGCACCATAGCCAATTTCTTCTTTTAGTTCGCGGTTTGCGGCTTGCAGGGCATTTTCACCGGGATCAATTGCGCCTTTGGGAAAACCAAAATCGTAATTTTCGATACCAACGGCGTATTCACGAATAAGAATAAGATTGTCATCAATGATAGGAACAATCATAACGGCTTCACGATTAGCTGGTTTCATTCGCTCATAAGTACGTTTTTCTCCGTTACTAAACTCCAGATTAACGGATTGGATCTGAAATAATCGAGAACGGGCGATGTTATCAACGCTTAATATATTGGGTTTTTTAAGTTCTTTCATAACAGTCCCTGGCAGAATAGAGATTAACCTGAATTTAACACATTAATGACAAAATAAATCTAACAATTAGATTTAGCTTTTAAAGGAAAATTGAGTACACTCCGCTATCCAACCTAGTTATTTATTGATTTTTTGAGAATATTATTATTTATTGATTCGCTATTTTACCTGAAGATAGCGTTGTTAGCGGATATAAACTTGATAAGAGATATAAATTATAACGCGACAGCAAAAATATAATCTATTGTATTTAAATAAAAAATAGAACAAAAGAATAGGAATTGCCTTATGTTAGGCAGGGTTTTAAATTTGTTATTGTTACTACGCAGCATCAGTATAAGCATGGGGAAAAAATGAGATTATCAGTCATTATATTGGCTATCTTGATGATAAGCCTATTTATAATGGCCGCCTTTCTATTCTTTAAAAGAAGGCGGCTTGATGGCTCACATCATCTCCCATCCCTCGCTAAACCTACTTATCGCAAGCTCACTTCTGATGACTATGGGCTTATTAGTGATTATTTATCTTATTTTGGTACCTCTGATTTCTCTTCTGGCTATTCATTACAAAACTTCCCCGAGATGCCAGTTAAAGGCGAAGTCGTTACTACATTAAGAAATATCGTTAATCGCTTTGCGGGTTCTAGTGAAGGATTAAATCATTGGCGTTACTATATTGATGCTGTTGAAATTCATATTCCCCCACTGCTTGTTCCTTATCTTCAGCAAGAAAACGTTCTTGATGTTGTCTGCACCCCCTCGATCCCCATCGTTGTGGGTGTGAATGGTCATTTCTTAAAAGATGAAAAAATTCATTTTTCTGCTTTAAGTTTAAAGCAGCTTTCTGAGCCAATATTGGCAAATGGTTCATCAACAATTCAAAAGAATGAAGGTGATGCGGCTCACTTATTACAAATCCGAGAAGAAACAAACGAAGAATATCGATTACATAACTCATCTGGTTTTTGGGATGGTTCTTTTATTTGTATAGGGTTTACGTTGTGCCTAACAGCCTTAATGATGCCTCAAGTTTTTCTTCCTTGGATCCTAGCGACCGGTAGTGCTTTTCTTGCTATTGGTGTTTTTCTGATCCACAACCCTTTGATCAAACCTCGTAAACAAGAAATCCACTGCTTTAAAGGACGTTTAAAGCGCTGGGGGCTTTTTGGTAACTTTGATCATGGGCAGGTAAAAAATGTTTCTTTAGGGGGGATTGATCTCATTTATCCGCCTCATTGGGAGCCTTACATTCAAAGCGATATTGATAAGGTGACTTATTTAGAAATGTACCCAAGTCATCATGTTGTAAAGCAAGGAAATTACCTTTCATTGCATGATGAAGAAAAAAATTATCCATATAAACGCTATATTAAAAATATTATCTTCGTTTTCTGGAGCCTGTTTATTATTGGCATGTTGTATCTCTATCAGCCTCTTTCTCTTTCAATGAAGCTCAGTTTTTCATGGCTTAAAGATACAGAACCTCACTTAGTCACCAATTTTACCGAGTTGGAAACAACTGATTTGCATGTCGGAGATATTATTCAAGCGAAAGGGGTTGGGATGTGTTATATGCCACCTAATTTATCAAGTAAGAATAATAAAACGATTTTTGCACCTTTTGATTGTTCGGGAATTTACTGGAATAACAGTAATCCAATGCCAATGCCTGAATCGAGCACGATAGAAAAAGCCGCTGCTTTATTGCATATGGTTGAAGAGCAATTACATCCTGTTTCTAATAACCGAGTTAACCCAAGTTTAGGGCAAGCTATTACTAAATCAGGGATGAACCTATTAGATAATTTTGATGGCATTGTGTTGAAAACACAGGATTTATGCCCAAGAGAAAACGAGTGTATTCGCCTTAAAATGGCGCTAGTAAACTTAAGTAATGTCAATGATTGGGCTGCATTAGTTCAACGAGCTGAAAGTGGTAAATTAACTGGAACCAATGTTTTATTGCGTGCAGTAAGTGCTGAGGCCTTGGAAAAGCTTATCGACACCACCACATCTTCTTTTATCTACCGAGAAATAGATAAAGCCGCAATACTGTTAAACAGTCCTCCACCGGGGGGGGTGCTGTTAATCAGTGATGAAAGAAAACAGCTTGTTGATTACGCTTCAAGTTCAAACTCTGTGTTTGAACCTACTCCGTTAGAACAGTGGCGAGAACTACAACGTTTATCCGATATTTTATTGCATACACCTTTTGATACAGGTGGAGTAATAACGGGCATGGTTGTCGATGCGAATGGTACGCTACAGATATTTTTACATAGCCTGCCTGATTCGATGACGATGTTATATTACATCGGGAATACGTTATTATTGTTTATCGCTATTGGGTTCTTAATATTGAACCTATTTCTTATCATCCGGCGTCGGCGACAAAATAACCAACGCATGAATAAAATCAGTCTCTACTATGAGCACTGTTTTTATCGCCCTCCTCAGTAAGTCCCTTGTTGTGGAAGGCTATGTGTTTACACTATCGCCTTCATAAAGAAGTTGAAGTTAAGGAGAAAGGGATGAGTCAACCATCGCAAGAAAGTGGCGTCCGTTTAGATAAATGGCTTTGGGCTGCACGTTTCTATAAAACGCGCGCAATCGCTCGCACAATGATTGAAGGCGGCAAAGTTCACTACAATGGTGTGAGAGGCAAGCCAAGTAAAATCGTTGAAGAGGGTGCTGAAATACGCCTACGACAAGGTAATGATGAACGGACAGTAACCATTCTTATGGTAAGTTCACAGCGACAAGGTGCTACGCAAGCACAAGCACTTTATTGTGAAACACCAGAGAGTATTGCTAAAAGAGAAAAAATTGCTCTAGCAAGAAAAATGAATGCGTTAACAATGCCTCATCCTGAACGTCGTCCCGATAAAAAGGAAAGACGCACCTTACTTCGCTTAAAACAGACAAATTTACAAGAATCGGATTAACCGATTCCCTGAAATGAGAGAAAATCATGTCTAAAAAAGACTCTTTATCACGTTTTTTATTTGAAAAAAACGCGGTACGTGGCGAATTGGTCAATGTGACTGAAACCTATCAATCAATGCTTGAAAATCACCATTATCCTGAGCCAGTTCAACACCTTCTGGGGGATTTGCTGGTGGCTACCAGTTTGTTAACAGCTACGCTTAAATTTGAAGGCGATATTACGGTTCAAATACAAGGTGATGGTCCTGTGCGACTGGCAGTGATCAATGGAAATAACAATCAACAAATGCGTGGTGTTGCGCGTATTGGGGATGATGTTAAAGCAGGTAGTAGCTTAAAAGAGATGATCGGGAATGGTTTTATGGTCATCACGGTAACACCTGAGAAAGGTGAACGTTATCAAGGGATTGTTGCTCTTGATGGCGAAACTATCGAAGCCTGTATTGATAACTACTTTAAGCAATCAGAACAGTTACCTACACGCGTATTCATTCGCAGTGGTACGCAAGCAGGCAAACCAGCCGCAGCGGGTATGTTATTACAAGTATTGCCAGCATCAGAAGAGTTCACCGCAGAACATACGGCTGAGCATTTTGAATTGCTCACACAGTTAACACATACAATCAAGGCTGAAGAGCTATTTACGCTAGATACTAAAGAGATCTTACATCGCTTATATCACGAAGAAGATGTCACTCTTTATGATCCTCAAGTTGTTGAATTCCATTGCACTTGTTCGCGAGAACGTTGTGAAAATACATTAGTAACATTGTCGAAAGAAGATGTGAATCACCTGTTGCAAGAACAGGGAAATATTGATATGGAATGCGAATATTGTGGAACACATTACATCTTCA
This sequence comes from Proteus vulgaris, assembly GCF_016647575.1. Classification (GTDB taxonomy): domain Bacteria; phylum Pseudomonadota; class Gammaproteobacteria; order Enterobacterales; family Enterobacteriaceae; genus Proteus; species Proteus mirabilis_B. Next base: position 4,024,321 of record NZ_CP032663.1, on the reverse strand, counting down.
CAGAGAATGATATTAATAATATCAATAAGTTGGATGGGTCTGAATTGCACTGATTCGATTTAGCAAGACCATTTTATCCAAAGGACGCTATTTTGCGTCCTTTTTTATTCAACAATATTTCTTTAGTTTTGTGCATTAGCTCTCGTTCTTAACATAAAAAAATTATAAATTTTCAAAATATTGATAACAATCGCTGTTAATTACTCGTAACACCTTAATATTATTCGTAGAAAGGTCTATTTATCAGGAGCGAAACTATGAGCGTTAAAGGTCTTACCCCTAAGGATCTCCAGCAGTACGGTATTAAGGACACGAGTGAAATCATTTATAACCCAAGCTACGAGCTGTTATTTAATGAAGAAACCAAGCCTGGATTAACAGGTTACGAGCGAGGCACTCTAACCTCGTTAGGCGCTATTGCCGTTGATACAGGTATATTTACTGGACGTTCTCCGAAAGATAAATACATTGTTCGTGATGATGTTACTCGTGACACCGTATGGTGGGCTGATCAGGGTAAAGGTAAGAACGATAATAAGCCACTTTCACAAGAAGTGTGGGCTGACTTAAAATCGTTAGTTACTAATCAGCTATCAGGCAAACGTTTGTTTGTTGTCGATGCGTTTTGTGGTGCGAATGCGGATACACGTTTAAAAGTGCGTTTTATCACAGAAGTTGCTTGGCAAGCGCATTTTGTTAAAAATATGTTTATTCGTCCTGAACAAGAAGAGCTGGAAAATTTCACACCAGACTTTATTGTGATGAACGGAGCGAAATGTACAAATCCAAATTGGAAGGCACAAGGTCTGAATTCAGAGAACTTCGTTGCTTTCAATTTAACTGAACGCATTCAGTTAATTGGTGGTACTTGGTACGGCGGCGAGATGAAGAAAGGTATGTTCTCTATGATGAACTACTTCCTTCCTCTTAAAGGTATGGCTTCTATGCACTGCTCCGCAAACGTTGGCGAAAGTGGTGATGTTGCTATTTTCTTTGGCCTATCTGGTACAGGTAAAACAACTCTTTCAACAGATCCTAAGCGTAAGCTAATTGGTGATGATGAACATGGTTGGGATGATGACGGTGTGTTTAACTTTGAGGGTGGCTGTTACGCAAAAACAATCCACTTATCCAAAGAAGCTGAACCCGATATCTATGGTGCAATTAAACGCGATGCACTATTAGAAAACGTGGTTGTGTTATCTGACGGCTCTGTTGATTTCGATGATGGCTCAAAAACAGAAAATACCCGTGTTTCTTATCCTATTTATCATATCGACAATATCGTTAAACCCGTTTCCAAAGCAGGTCACGCTAAGAAAGTCATTTTCTTAACAGCGGATGCTTTTGGTGTGTTACCTCCTGTTTCACGTTTAACACCAGAACAGACGCAATACCACTTTTTATCAGGTTTCACTGCTAAACTTGCGGGAACTGAACGTGGTGTGACAGAACCAACGCCAACATTCTCTGCTTGTTTTGGTGCAGCATTCTTATCTTTGCATCCAACACAGTACGCTGAAGTATTGGTAAAACGTATGCAAGCATCTGGTGCAAAAGCCTACTTGGTTAATACAGGTTGGAACGGTACAGGTAAGCGTATTTCAATTAAAGATACACGTGCGATTATTGATGCCATCTTAAATGGTGATATTGATAAAGCACCGATGAAAACATTACCAGTGTTTGATTTAGAGATCCCAACAGCATTGCCTGGTGTTAACAGCGAAATCTTAGATCCTCGTGATACTTATGCTGATAAAACACAATGGGATACTAAAGCAGACGATCTTGCCGATCGCTTTGTGAAAAACTTCGATAAATATACAGATACCCCAGCAGGTCAAGCGTTGACTAAAGTTGGGCCAAAACGTTAATTTTTATTAGTATAAAAACATGGTATGAATAAAAACATAGCGTGAATAAAAACACCAAACTCATAGGATGTGATTTTGGTGTTTTTTTATTTTTGAGATTTTTGAGAAAAAAAATCCCTGAAATGCGAGAAGATTTCAGGGAATAGAAAAATAAAGTGAAATAGTTTATTAGAGAAAAAGTGGCTTTAGAGGGTGATAGCCCAACTATGCTGTTACAGGAGGTAAGTCAAACAGTAAGATTTCACTATCTTCATCACCAACGAAACGGATCATATCTTCATTAGCAATTGCTACACCATCACTGGTGGTCGCAATAATGTCATTAATCGTTATTTTACCTTTCACAACTTGTAGCCAAACATGGCGACCCGCTTCGGCTTGATATTGTGCTTCTTCACCTTTTTTCAGATTCCAGCGCCATAAGGTCATATCTTGGAAGACTTTTAAAGAGCCATCACGGGCATCTGGCGATAAAATGAGCTGTTTGCTTACTGTCGTATCAAAACGGCGTTGATCGTAACGTGGTGTGATACCGACGGTATTTGGCATAATCCAAATCTGGTAAAAATGCAGTCCTTTATCACTATTCGGATTATATTCTGAGTGAGTAATACCTGTACCTGCACTCATTATTTGAAACTCACCAGCCGGGACATTTTCTTTATTACCCATGCTGTCTTTATGCTCGATATTACCTTCAAGCACATAGGTTAAAATTTCCATATCTTTATGTGGGTGAGTACCAAATCCTTCACCGGGTATGACGCGATCTTCATTAATAACTCGTAGTGCAGAAAATCCCATAAAATCACGATCGTAATAATTTGCGAAAGAGAAGGTATGCCAGCTATCTAGCCAACCATGATTAGCGTGTCCTCTTTCACTTGCTTTGCGTAGATAAATCATAATGTGTTTCCTTCTCTGAAGTTGTTGAACACAGTTTACTCAATAGCGCAAAGTAAAAAAGCGGAGGAATTTAACCTGAGAATTCAAATAATTTGAATAAGAGGAAACAAAAACATCGAATAAGTTCTAGAAAAGAAAAAGCCAGCACCCGGCTGGCTAAAGTAAAACACTGGAAGCAATGTGAGCAATGTCGTTCTTTCATATGACCCTGAAGGTGGTGCATCTGAAAGTGTTATTGATGATAATAGTTCTCAGTATCATTTGTAAAGTCCTTTTTTTAAGCAAATTAGAAAAAAGAGTCAAAAAAGTCATAACTCACTGATTAACGAGTTATTTTATTTTAATAATTTTTTAAAACATTAATATAACCAAATAGTTAACAATATTCTTTATAGGGTCATTTATAGGAAAAAGAAGAGAAAATGCGGCATAAAACCAGAAAAAAGGAAAGGGTATAAGGTATTTTGGATCTCTACCAAGAAATACAAGAAGAAAAAGCCATCACTGATTGATGATGGCTGGTTTTTATTATGTATGACTTATAAGTTTAAAGAATTATAAAACTAATATTTATAACTTTAACATTTACAGATTTATTCATTATTACTCAACAAAAGTCGATTTGGATGTTGAGATAAGGCTCTGCGCACAGGCATAAGCTGAACTCCACGCCCACTGAAAGTTATATCCACCTAACCAACCCGTCACATCAACCACTTCTCCAATAAAATAGAGCCCTTTTACTTTTGTGGCTTCCATTGTTTTAGAGGATAGGGTTCGAGTATCTACGCCTCCTAGCGTGACTTCTGCGGTACGATATCCCTCAGTACCATTGGGTTGAACTTGCCATTCTTGTAGTAACGTTGCAATTTGCGTAATACGTTCATTACTAAGTTGAGTCAGAGAAATATCAGGTAACTGTTTGTTTTCTATTATTATTTCAATAAATCGCTTTGGTAATAAGCGAGAAAGCGTATTTTTTAATGATTGATTCGGATGCTCTTGACGTTTTTCTTGTAGAAAGCTTTCAAGATCAGTATTTGGAAGTAAGTTAATACTTACATACTCACCTGGTTGCCAATAATTAGAGATTTGCAAAATAGCCGGTCCTGAAAGGCCACGGTGAGTAAAAAGAATGTTCTCTTTAAAACTCGTCCCATTCTTTGCCGTCACAATAGCAGGTATAGCCACGCCAGATAGCTGGCTTAGTTGCTCAAGTTGAGGTTTATGCAATGTAAAAGGAACCAATCCTGCACGTGTTGGTAAAACTGGAAGCCCAAATTGCTCTGCAACTTTATAGCCAAAAGGAGTGGCACCTAAACCGGGCATAGAAAGTCCGCCACTGGCAATAACCACCGAAGGCGTCGTAATAGTTTTTCCATCAACAAAAACAGCAAAGCCTACATCTGTTTTCTCTATTTGCGTGACTTCGCTACGTAAGCGAACACTTACTTTCCCTTTTTGGCATTCAGTGAGTAATAAATCAACAATTTGTTGTGCTGAATCATCACAAAATAGCTGCCCTAGCGTTTTTTCATGGTAGGCAATGTTATGTTTTTGCACTAACTCAATAAAATCCCATTGTGTATAGCGAGCAAGTGCTGACTTACAGAAATGTGGATTCTCTGATAAGTATGCCGAAGGTTCGATATACATATTGGTGAAATTACAACGCCCACCACCTGACATTAGAATTTTACGGCCTGCTTTTTTACCATTATCAAGGACTAAAACAGATAATCCTGCTTGTCCTGCTAAAGACGCACAAAAAAGCCCCGCGGCACCTGCACCTATAATTACTGTATCGTATGATCCCACAATGATGTCTCGTTCTTGGTTTTCTCTGACTACTTAATCAATGATTTTCGCGTAAGATCAGAGTGTTTTTGTAAAATTATATGGAGAAATCTGCATTTTTCACCTAAATTCTTATTAGCAAGGAAAAAAATTGTCAGAAATTTACTTTTTTTTTATTTTTATTAATTAAATGATATATAAGGAATTATCTTAAAAAGGCTCTGATTTTCTTGGTTATCAAATCAAAAAAAGGTTAAATTTCGCTTCCACCGTTCGCATTTGTCGCTGATAATGCGCCGCGTTCATGTCCAACTAACTGGCTTAACGTCTATGCTACATTTGTTTACTGACCTAGAATTTCATACAGGTTTAATGTTGGTTTTAGCACTGTTATTTGTGCTATTTTATGAAGCTATTAACGGCTTCCATGATACCGCAAATGCGGTAGCAACTGTTATCTATACTCGTGCTATGCGTGCGCAATTTGCGGTCGTGATGGCGGGTGTATTTAACTTCCTTGGAGTTTTGCTCGGTGGATTGAGCGTAGCTTATGCTATCGTTCACTTGTTACCGACAGATCTTCTGCTGAATGTGAGCTCGGCTCATGGCCTTGCCATGGTCTTCTCGTTGCTGTTAGCCGCCATTATCTGGAACTTAGGTACATGGTATTTCGGTATTCCAGCATCAAGTTCACATACGCTGATAGGTGCTATCATTGGTATTGGTTTAACAAATGCTATCGTGACAGATTCGTCTATCGTTGACGCATTAAACATACCAAAAATGATCAGTATCTTCCTATCTCTCATTCTTTCACCAATTATCGGCTTGGTTATTGCAGGCGCGATGATTTTCTTACTGCGCCGTTACTGGAGTGGTACGAAAAAACGTCGTCGTATTCACCTGACACCAGCTGAACGTGAGAAGCAAGATGGTAAGCGTAAGCCACCATTTTGGACTCGTACTGCACTGATTTTATCTGCAGTTGGGGTAAGTTTCTCTCATGGTGCAAATGATGGGCAGAAAGGTATCGGTCTTATCATGTTGGTATTAATTGGCGTGGCGCCTGCGGGCTTTGTCGTCAATATGAGTGCGAGCGGATACGATATCACCAAAACTCATGATGCAGTTGTACACTTACAACAATATTATGAGAAACACCAGCCAGCACTACAACATGCTATTGAGAATACACCAGTAGTACCAGCACAAGCTGATGCTAGTGATACAGATTTCCATTGTAATAGCGCAAGAACGCCAGTTGTTCTGAATCAAACAGAACAGATGCTTGCAAATATTAGCTCTTATGATGAGCTAACAGCAGACCAGCGTGCTCAAATGCGTCGATTACTTATGTGTATCGCTGATACCGCAACAGAAGTGGCTAAATTACCAGAAACTAGCGCCCAAGATGCACGGTTCTTAAAAACATTGAGTCGTGACCTGCTAAACACAGTGGAATATGCTCCGATTTGGATCATTATCGCAGTGGCATTAGCGCTCTCTATCGGGACAATGGTAGGTTGGAAACGCGTTGCAGTAACAATTGGTGAGAAGATTGGTAAAAAAGGTATGACTTACGCTCAAGGGGTTTCTGCTCAGGTAACAGCAGCAGTTTCCATTGGTGTAGCAAGTTATACGGGTATGCCTGTATCAACAACACAAGTTTTATCATCTGCAGTTGCAGGTACCATGATTGTTGATGGTGGTGGTGTTCAAACGAAGACAGTGAAAAATATTGCACTGGCTTGGATCTTAACATTACCAGTTAGCATTGGTTTATCAGGTTTACTTTATTGGATATCACTGACATTTATTGTGAATAGCTGATAACAGTAACTTACCCAAGTTTGTTTATAAACGGTGACTTTTAGTCACCGTTTTTTTGTTTTTGTCGCTACCAGAAAAGCATCGCAATTAAACTTGCGACAGCCAAAATACAAAAACGGCTAACAAGATAAAATTGCCGATAAATTCGTTCGCAACGCATAATAACTTCAGGATTATGATGGTTGATGTATTGGCGTTGGTTAATATAGCGGATAAGTCGTAACTGTTTTGAAAATTGCCCATGCATAGTAAAAAATCCATTGCCATCTACCGATTGGTAAAGCAAAGGATCAGATTGGCGCAATATGGTGAGTAATACCCGAATAGATGAGAAATAACGCACCATATTAATTAGGCAAAGAATACAGAGTGCCCAAAAGACAACAATGACATTAAACATAATCCCCTCCCTAGAATAATAGATTCTGAGATGAGAAAACCTTTACCAACAAAGGTTACTTTTTTCTCTAATTTAAGTTTAGGCGAAATTAAGCAATAAACAAAAGTGACTTTTTCAAGTTGTTTCCTTTTTCAGAAAAAAAGATAAAAAATAACTCTAAAAGGGTGTTTTTGTTGTTTTTTATACTCAATTCTCATTATTATGATGATATTGTCGGTGAATGACATCGTGCTAATCTAAAATGGTGTATATTGTTATTTATCGATAGATGCTTTCTTGATGAATTTGACATAAGTTGTGATCAAGACGACATCTAACTTTCATCTTAAAACGTTATATTTAATACATAGGATTTAGGCTTAACCGCCTTTCCAACCGATTAATCAGCTTATGGAAGGAGTTCACGATGGCTTATAAGCATATTCTAGTGGCAGTTGATTTATCCCCTGAGAGTAACGTCTTAGTACAGAAAGCTGTATCTATGGCAAAACCCTATAATGCCAAAGTTTCCTTAATTCACGTTGATGTTAACTACTCTGATCTTTATACCGGTCTAATTGATGTCAACCTCGGTGATATGCAACAACGTATTACTGATGAAACCCGTAACGCGTTAAAAGATCTCTCTGATAAATCAGGTTATGAAATTCAGGAAACCCTGAGTGGTAGCGGTGATTTAGGTCAAGTTCTGGTTGATGCGATTAAGAAATACGATATGGATTTAGTCGTTTGTGGCCATCACCAAGACTTCTGGAGCAAATTGATGTCATCAGCACGCCAACTAATTAATACTGTGCATGTTGATATGCTAATTGTTCCTCTGAAAGATGACGAATAATAATCGCTTGCTTGTTTAAGCAAAAAAAATGCCTGCTTATGCAGGTATTTTTTTGCCTAAAATTCCCATTTTTCCTGCTGTTAAATAGAGTCAATCTTTTTTTTTTGTCTAATTATGAAAAAAATGTCTTGAAGTGTGAATGCATTTTAATGATATATTCAAGAAGCAAAACAACATCAACCTCACAAAACCCAAAAATATTCCGAATAAATGAGGTTATGCCAACATCACATTACACAAAAAAGGAATAGCTGAATGAATATATCTGGCTCATTATCTTCGTTTTTAGAAGGGGTAGAAAAATATAACGCTCATCAGCCTGAGTATCATCAGGCGGTTCGTGAAGTTTTTACCACTTTGTGGCCTTTTTTAGAGAAAAATCCACAATATCGTGAACAATCATTACTTGAGCGCTTAGTTGAGCCTGAACGTATTATTCAGTTTCGCGTCTGTTGGTTAGATGATAAAGGGCAAGTGCAAGTTAACCGTGCATGGCGTATCCAATTTAACTCAGCCATTGGTCCTTACAAAGGTGGTATGCGTTTTCACCCATCAGTGAACCTTTCTATCCTAAAATTCTTAGGTTTTGAGCAAACATTTAAAAATGCATTAACTACATTGCCGATGGGAGGAGCCAAAGGGGGCTCTGATTTTAACCCTAAAGGCAAAAGCCATGGGGAAGTGATGCGTTTTTGTCAGGCATTAATGACTGAACTTTATCGCCATTTAGGCGCTAATACGGATGTTCCTGCCGGTGATATTGGTGTGGGTGCACGAGAAGTTGGCTTTATGGCAGGAATGATGAAAAAGCTGTCTAATAGCAATGAATGCGTCTTTACAGGTAAAGGCCTTTCATTCGGTGGTAGTTTAATCCGCCCAGAGGCTACTGGATACGGCTTAGTTTACTTTACTAATGCGATGCTTAAACGTCATGGTATGTCTCTTGAGGGAATGCGTGTGGCGGTTTCCGGTGCAGGTAATGTTGCGCAGTTCACTATCGAAAAATGTTTAGAGTTAGGTGCAAAAGTCATAACCGCATCAGATTCAGGTGGCACTGTAGTTGATGAAGCCGGATTTACGACTGAAAAATTAGCTCGTCTCACTGAAATTAAAAATAATTACGGTCGTGTTGAAGAGTACGCAAAAGAATTTGGTTTAACGTATCTTGAAGGGCAACAACCTTGGGCTGTTCCTGTTGATATTGCTTTGCCTTGTGCAACACAAAATGAATTAGATTTAGAAGCAGCTAAGGTTCTTATCAAAAATGGTGTTAAAGCTGTTGCTGAAGGTGCGAATATGCCAACAACGATTGCAGCAACAGATGCCTTTATCGAAGCTGGTGTCCTTTTTGCACCAGGTAAAGCGGCTAATGCGGGTGGTGTTGCAACCTCTGGTTTAGAGATGGCGCAGAATGCGGCACGTTTAAGCTGGAAGGCAGAGAAAGTGGATGCTCGCTTACATCACATCATGTTAGATATTCACCATGCTTGTGTTAATTACGGTGGTGAAGGTAAGCAGACTAATTATATTCAAGGCGCAAACATTGCAGGCTTTGTTAAAGTCGCTGATGCAATGCTGGCGCAAGGCGTACTGTAAATTTCACCTATTCTGAACGGGTGTTAAACACCCGTCAGATTTCAAACCTATTTATTTTTTCCTAATGTGTAAGTGGTTACACACAAGGATAAATATCAAAACGGTGATTTTTGGTTGTTACATTGGCATGTGCAGGCTGATTATTTAATGGCTCTGCATAATCGGGTCGTTTTACGACGACACGCTTTTTCGCCAAAGTCATTGCAGGTTCGAGTAATGCATCTGCATCTTCATCAGCACCCACTAAAGACTGAAACACTCGCATCTCTTTTTTGACTAATGCGCTTTTCGCCTTATGTGGATACATCGGATCAAGATAGACGACATCAGGGGGAGGCGTGATCTCAGCCAGTGCTTGGGCTGAAGAGGCATGAATTAACGTCATTCTCTCTTGCATCCATTCGCCAATATCCGCATCAAGATAGGCTCGCTTTAGGCCATCTTCAAGTAATGCAGCAACGACGGGATGGCGCTCTACCATTCTAACTTTGCAACCAATAGACGCTAATACAAATGCATCTCGACCAAGTCCTGCTGTCGCATCAACAACATCGGGTAGATAGTCTTTTTTGATCCCAACAGCTTTTGCCACCGCCTCACCTCGACCACCGCCAAATTTACGACGATGTGCCATTGTACCCTCTACAAAATCCACATAGATGCCACCTAATTTAGGTTCGTCTTGTTTGCGTAATTCAAGGTGAGTAGGCGTTAACACTAAAGCCATGATCTGCGTTTCGTCGTGAACTAATCCCCAACGTTGCGCTAAATCAGATAAGGCGCTGTTATCAGCGCCTTCTTCACAAAGTAAACAGATATTCACATATCATCCTTTAATGCCGTAGCCTTTAAGCATAGCATCAAGTTTTGGCTCACGACCACGGAAGCGTTTGAACAGCTCCATTGGCTCTTCTGAACCACCACGAGTTAAAATATTATCAAGGAATGATTGACCCGTTTCGCGGTTAAAAATGCCTTCTTCAGAGAAGCGAGAGAAGGCATCAGCTGCCAGGACATCCGCCCATAAATAGCTGTAATAACCTGCGGCATAGCCACCGGCAAAGATATGGCTAAAGGCATGAGGAAAACGCGCCCACGGTGTTGAAGGAACAACAGAAACTTGCTCTTTCACACTAGTTAAGGTTTCCATTACACGAGCTCCCTTAGCGGGATCATATTCAGCATGTAAACGGAAATCAAACAGACCAAATTCTAATTGGCGTAATACAAACATTGCTGACTGATAATTTTTTGCTTTAAGCATATTATCAAGCATTGCCTGTGGTAATGGTTCGCCAGTTTCATAATGACCAGAAATAAAGGCTAACGCTTCTGGCTCCCAGCACCAGTTTTCCATAAATTGGCTTGGTAATTCAACGGCATCCCAAGGCACGCCATTAATACCTGCAACATCAGCGGTATCGATTTGCGTTAACATGTGGTGTAAGCCATGACCAAATTCATGGAACAGTGTGGTGACTTCATTATGAGTAAACAGTGCAGGTTTATCACCTACTGGCTTATTGAAGTTACAAGTGAGATAAGCAACAGGGTTTTGTAGCTTGCCATCTGCATGACGCATTCTTCCCATGCAATCATCCATCCAAGCACCGCCACGTTTGTGTTCACGCGCATATAAATCAAGATAGAAGCTACCACGTAAGGTATTGCTTTCATCATAAAGCTCAAAGAAACGGACATCATCATGCCAAGTGTCGATATCGTTACGCTCTTTGGCTGTTAAACCATAGATACGATGAACAACTTCAAATAAGCCACTTAGAGCACGTTGTTCAGGGAAGTAAGGACGTAGTTGCTCATCATCGATTGAGAATAGGTGTTGTTTCTGTTTTTCGCTGTAGTAAGCCAGATCCCATGACTCTAATTTATCAACGCCATAGTGTTCTTTTGCAAATTGAGTGAGTTCAGCTAACTCTTCTTCACCTTGCGGATGAGCACGTTGAGCTAAGTCAGTTAAAAAGCTAAGGACTTGCTCTGGAGATTCAGCCATTTTTGTAGCAAGTGATTTTTCAGCGTAATTTTTAAAACCAAGCAGTTGAGCAAGTTCGTGGCGTAGTGCGAGGATCTCGGCAATAATTTCGCTATTATCCCACTGACCTGCGTTTGGACCTTGATCCGAGGCACGCGTGCTATAAGCGATGCTCATCTCTTTTCTAAGTTCACGATTATCTGCATAGGTCATCACAGGAAGGTAGCTAGGCATATCAAGCGTTAACAGATAGCCGTCTTGCTCTTTAGATTGTGCGATAGCTTTTGCCGCATCAATAGCACTTTGAGGCATACCTGATAAATCTTCTACATCAGTAACTAATTTAGACCAACCCATTGTGGCATCTAATACATTATTACCGTATTTAGCACCTAACTCAGACATACGTGCGCTGATTTCACCAAAACGCTGTTGTTTCTCTTTTGGTAAACCGATACCTGATAATTCAAAGTCACGTAATGCGTTTTCAACCGCTTTTTTCTGTGGTTGAGTTAACGCATTAAAATCAGCACTTTCTTTAATTGATTTATAAGCTTGATATAAGCCTTCGTGCTGTCCCATCCATGTACTGAATTCAGATAGCAACGGTAAACTCTGCTCATACGCTTCACGTAGTTCAGCACAGTTTTTAACAGAATTTAAATGGCTAACAGGGGACCAAACACGAGAAAGTTTATCGCCTGCTTCTGCCAATGGTTGGCAAAGGTTATCCCAGTTAAATTGAGTATTATCAGCCAGTAATTTTTCAACTGTTTCACGATATGCGGTTAAAACTTCTTTTAGTGCAGGAACAACATGTTCTGGTTTGATAAGGGAAAATGCAGGTAATCCCGTTGTGCTAAGTAATGGATTTGACATAAAAAACATCCTGTATTTTGGTTTGCAGTGACGTAAAACACACCACTGAGTTTATTCGTTATAGATAGTAAGATGAGGATGAAACTGTATAAGTTCAATAGTATCGCGGTAATTATCGGAGGTTTTACTCAAAAACGGGATTATTTTATTTGAAAGGGGTTTTATTGATTTGATGCACTTGGGATTAAAAATAATTCAGCGTATAATCATCCCGTTATTTCCTTTTGACCCATTCAAAAATGGAAGATCATCGTCCCCGGTGGGGCGGCTGGACTTCAAATCCAGATGGGGCCGCCAGCGGTCCTTGGCAGGTTCGACTCCTGTGATCTTCCGCCACTTCTTGTTTTATCACTTCCCAATAAAGCCTCTTGTTATCTCTTTATCATATTGTTTTTTGGAAAAATAATAAGTTTATTATCTATTTACAGTCACCCTTATTTTTTGGATAAACATGGTATATTGTTACTCACGGTTTATTTATAACGTATAGAGTGGGGGCAGTGTAATGAGCGAAAATCTTCCTGAAGCACCACAGGGTGAATTTGTTTTATTTCGAAGTGAAGATGGTAAAACTCGCGTCGAATGCCGTTTTGAATCCGATACACTGTGGTTATCTCAATCATCAATTGCTGAGCTGTATGGAAAAGATGTTCGTACAATTAACGAGCACCTTGTTAATATTTTCTCTGAAGGAGAACTTGCTCAAAACGCAACCATCCGGAAATTCCGGATAGTTCGATTAGAGGGAAATCGTCAGGTTTCCAGAGAGATAGACCACTATAGTTTACCCGCCATTCTTGCTGTTGGTTACCGCGTCCGCTCTGTTCGCGGAACACAATTTCGTCAGTGGGCAACGCAAACGCTGGAGCAGTACTTGATCAAAGGGTTTGTGATGGAGGATGAAAGGCTGAAGGGGCAAGGGCGAATATTGCAGCGCTAAAAGACTTGCTGAAAGCAAGTAAGCAGAAGAAGTAGCTTTCAAGCTTTCGTGATACTTTACTTCCTAATCTTTTATCAGGATAACTGACGGTTCATAACAACGAAAAGTATATTAAGAACCTTTCAGTATTAGTCGATCATTACAGGTTTTAGTTGAGCTAATTATCTAACTAGAAATCAGTCTTAGAAAAACCGGTCATTCCCTCTAGACCCATTTCGCGGCCTAATGCCGTCATTGGATGGACAATTACCAAGCCTCGCACAGCTTTCTTCAGCTTACCAATATCAGCTTGTTCTTTCTTAGTGATGAGGCGTTTGAATGGCATATTCTCTAATTTCTGTGCTTCTTTGCTTAGTTTATTGTTACGTACTGCCTTCAGACGAACAATTTCAGCTTCCAGCTCTACTTTTTCTTTCTCAAACTCTGCGTATTTTTCCGCTTCTTCCGTCAGTGAGATACTTGCCATTTTATGACTAATAAGGTCTAAACGGTCGCTAAGGAGTTTAATTTTTGCTTTTTCAATTTCTTTCATTATTAATTAACCGTGAACAAATTTCTTGTTGGCAAGTATACACCATTCTGTGTAAGAGCGTGAAAAGGGGAACCGATTGACTGCTTTACACCAAAGCAGACAATACCTTCACTATTTTTTCTTATTGAGCATCGACTTTAAATCAGCAAAAGGATTATAGGTTGCTGCTCCTACATCATCTTGTGCATCTTCACCGGCGACAACAGTTGTGCCGTATTGGTCTGCTTCTGTGTATTTAGAGTGTTCATGATCATGGCAAAACAGACACAATAACTCCCAGTTACTACCATCTTCTGGGTTATTGGTATGGTCGTGATCAATATGATGAACGGTTAGTTCACGTAAGTTTGAATAGACAAATTCACGCGCACAACGTCCACATACCCACGGGTAGATTTTCAGTGCTTTTTCACGGTAGCCACTTTCTAACCGTGCATAGTTTTTTGGGATCAGAGCCATTGTTAGTATTACCTGTTATAAGAGAAAGTTTGACGATAGTTTTTCCAATATACTCTGAATGTACGGATAGGTTCAAATCTCACAATGTCTATTTCCCCTAATAAAGTTCCAATCTTACAATCTAATGCACTCTTAGAAATTACAGGTATAATTTCAAAAATTATTTATCAGATTTAGGCATAAAAATGGCAAAACTTACCTTACAAGAGCAAATGTTAAAAGCAGGGCTTGTGACCAGTAAAAAAATGGCAAAAGTCCAAAGAACGGCAAAAAAATCACGCGTTCAGGCACGAGAAGCGAGAGAAGCCGTAGAAGAAAATAAAAAAGCTCAACTTGAGCGCGATAAATTGCTGAGTGAACAACAAAAACAAGCAACTTTATCGAAAGAGTATAAAGCGCAAGTTAAGCAACTTATTGAAATGAATAGAATTACACCAAAAAAAGGCGATATTGATTTTAACTTCACTGACAATAATGTGATTAAAAATATTGTGGTGGATAAACTGACGCAATCTCAATTGATTAGTGGACGTCTCGCTATTGCTCGTCTGGATAATGCAGATAAAACGGAATACGCAATTATTCCAGCCAGTGTTGCGGATAAAATTACACAAAGAGATGTGGATTGTATTTTGTTAAATAACGCACTTAGCGAGACAGAACAAGATGAAGACGATCCTTATGCTGATTTTAAAATCCCAGATGATTTGATGTGGTAATCAGTAAAGTAGCTTATTAGTTCAAAGGCATAGTCTGTATAAGCATTGTGCTTTATACTGCATCTGGAAATTTTTGTAGATAAACGATTAAGTAGGCGATAATGGCAATGAACGGAATAATCACAAAGTGGTTTGAAGATAAAGGTTTTGGATTTATTAAAGATGAAAACGGTGATAACCGTTATTTTCATGTGATTAAAGTTGCCAACCCTGCTTTGATAAAGACAGATGCAAATGTCACGTTTGAGCCAACTACAAATACCAAAGGCTTGTCTGCTTACGCGGTGAAAGTGATCCCAGACAGCAAATACGTTTATATTGCAGGTGAGCGAGTTAAACTGACCTCCATTAAATCATTTCGAATTTTTAGTGAAGATGTGTCCGCAGATACGCATATCAATAAAGAAAACACCGTACTTTCTGTTGGTACTTTAATGAATAGTATCAGACCAAAATCAGCGGATAACTCTAATAATATGCGCACGTTAAGAAAGCTTGCGATCACCACAATGCACGGAACAGAAATCGTTTTCACTGAAGATGAACTTGATATCGATGAAACAATAAAAGCACTTAAACTGTAATTATCGATTTTTAAAACGGACTCTTGCTGTGCGCTTTTATTGGCGCTTGGCTAATGGGGTGAACAAAATGAAGTTCACTCGCATGAAGCATCAGTCGCGGAGTCCGTTCAGTTCCTTCCATCACTTTAATGAAATCGCTATCGCATCCACCATATAAATCACAACCTAAAATAGGATGTCCTATAAACTGGCTGTGAATACGAAGTTGATGTGTCCTTCCTGTTTCAGGCACAAATTGTACCCGCGTTAAAGGCAATAACGTCCCATCTTCTAACGTATGATAAAAACGCTCAATAACGTGATAACGAGAGCGTGCAGGCTTGCCATTAATCGGGCAAATTGACATGCGTGGAAATAGAGCGGGATCTTTTGCAATTGGTGCATCAATTATGCCTTCATTATCATCCACATGCCCACACAGTAGTGCATGATATATTTTGGTTACACTGCGCTGGCTAAATTGCTGGCACAAAAGGGCATTGATTGCTTTATTGCGTGCCACAACCATCAATCCAGATGTACCAAAATCAAGTCGATGAACAAGAGTACATCCCGGAAATAGCTTCACTAATCGATAATGTACTGAGTCTCTATTTTGTGGATTTTTTCCTGATAAGCTCAATAATCCTGTCGGTTTATTGATAAGGACTAAGTGTTCGTCTTGATAAAGGATCTCGATTTCATCATGGCAAGGTGGAGCAATAAAAGTATCGATAATCGTAGACATCAGCTTATCCGCAAAAAAGAAGGAAGTGGATGATAGCGAATTTTAGGTCAACAGGCGAATGTAGAGATATACTCTTGGTAATTCGAATATGGTGAGTATAAACGTTAATCCTTGGGGACAACTTATGAACAATGAAATCCACTTTAAATATTATGATATGGTCGAAGAGTATGCGATGGAATCGACAGAGCCAGTTGCTGAAGCAGAAGAAGATGCGCTTGCTCTCTACTTCCAGTTGCTACTTACTCGATTAATGAATAACGAAGAAATTAGTGAGAACGCACAGCAAGAGATGGCAAAAGAAGCGGGTATTGATAAAAAACGCATTGATGATATCGCCATGTTTCTTAATCGCTGGGGTAACGAATAACACGCATTGAGCTCATTAAAAAATGGGCTCAATATTATCCTAATTCACAAAATACTACTCTGCTCCTACATAACTGTATGATTTAACGTATACTCGTTATGCACTTTATTTCACATAAACTCGCAAAAAGAACAGAACTGCTTTTTTGATGCGTGCTGTTTTCATAAGATGTTTTAGATTAATTTATTGGGTGAGATATGCTGGATTTTTTAAAAAATTATGACAATTTAACCATCAGCGAAAAGAAAGTATTAAAATATCTCACCGATAATATTGCGGATATTCCGTATTTAAATATTAATGATTTAGTCGCTAAAACCTTTGTATCAAAAACGGTTATCATTAATTTATCGCAAAAGTTAGGATTTAGTGGATTTAAAGAGCTTAAATTCCAAATTAATAATTATATTCTGACGAGAAATAAAGTCGAAAAAACTAATGCAGCATCTTATAAAAAACAATTAGAAAAAAACATTCATAAAACATTTACCTTAATTAATGAAGAACAAATTCAGGAGTGCGCGAAAACCTTACGCCATTCTAGAAATATTTTTATTGTCGCAAGAGGTACGAGCAAAGCGGTAGGGTATTACCTTGAGCATCTATTGTTTGCATTAGGTCTACATTGCTTTTTTATTAATGATTACAACTTATCTGATTCGTTTACACGTCTTGTTAATGAAGACGACACAGTTATCTTTATCTCTCTTTCTGGTGGGACTAAAAAAATCATCGAGACAGCAAAAATTGTGCAGTTAAAAGATGCCAATATCATTAGTATGACGGCATTTAATACCAATGAATTAACCACTTATGCAACTCATGCTCTATTTTGTTTTGCTGATAATCATGATACTAAAAAAGATGATACTAAATCCCGTATTGGCTTTTTTATGCTGGTGGATTTACTGATTAATGAGCTGGAAAATCTACTTTAAAAAGAGATAACAGTGCCTATATTTCATTACTAAATACTCTTTTTAATGATTAAAGCGTGAATAGTATTAATATATCTCGTCAGATTAATCATCGTTTATTCTAAAATAGCCTTTCTTTTCAATCTTACTTCCAAGTCCTAAAATAAATATTATTTAATAGAATAAAATGATTTATTCACTGTTCTTTATTAAGTCGATAATTAATAAAAAGACCTAAGTCATAAAGTATGACCTGAGATAATATTTAAAACCAGCGCGTCATTCATTTCCTATAATCCCTAAGATAGAGTACCTCGGTAATTCTTTTATATTCGAGAAGTCATAAGGAAAAAAATATGGCCAGGAAAAAGTTCAGCGAATCTATTCAGCGCTTTGGTAGAACCCTACTTCTACCTATCGGCGTATTGGCACCTATTGGTATGATCTTAGGGATCAGTGGTGCTTTAGTTCAGTCTTATATGATTGCACGCTTTCCTTTCTTAGGAAATGAAACAGTTAATGCTCTATTAGTCAGTATCCGTACTATTGCAGGCGTAGTGTTTGACAATATTCCACTCTTATTTGCAATGGGTGTGGCATATGGTATGAGCCACAAAGATAAGGGGATCGCGGTCTTTGCCTCCGTTGTCGGCTATTTAACCTTGATAAGTACTATCAATATCTGGTTGGTATTGACAGGAAAACTTGCTGATCCTGCGATTATGACGCAGGTGGGGCAAATCAAGGTGCTTGGTATACAAACCATGAATATCAGTGCCGCAGGGGGGATTATCACAGGATTAATCGCCGCATGGGCAACAGATAAATTCTATAACCTTGAATTACCGACTGCATTTGCCTTCTTCTCAGGGAAAAAATCTGTCGCCATTATTATGGTCGGGTTGATGATCTGTGTAGGTGCATTACTGCCATTTATTTGGGAAGTATTAGTGATGGGCTTAACTAAGCTCTCGGCTGTCTTCTTAAGTCCTGTCGGACCTTTCTTTACCGCAGGTGGTGAGCGTCTATTTATTCCATTTGGTTTACACCACGTCTGGAACGTTCTGTTTAGATTTACCGAAGCCGGTGGTTCTTATGTGATTGATGGACAAACCTATGTGGGCGTTGTTCCAGCAATGACAGAAGTGTTATTTAACCAAGGGCCAAGCAGTGAATATTGGGCAATGATGCCAAGCCTGACACGTTTTATGGCTCAGCAACAAATGTTGGTGACGCTGTTCTTATTCCCGGCGATTGCATTAGCGATTTATAAAACCTCGAAAAAAGAGAACCGTGCTGAAGTTAAATCAATGCTGGTGACGATGGTCTTAACTGCAATGTTAGGTAACGTTACCGAACCGCTTGAATTTACCTTTGTCTTTATCGCACCGTTACTTTATTTAATTTACGCGATTATCGTGGGTATTGGTGCAGTTCTGCTCTCTTTTGCAGGTGTTGCGATCGGTTATATCCGAGGCACAGTCTTTGACTTCACTATCTTTGGTTTACTGTACGAACACACGAACTGGATCTTCTTAGTGCTGATTGGTAGTGCGCTTGCTGTTGTGACCTACTTCATTTTTTACTGGGCTATCGTCAAATTCGATATCAAAACACCGGGTAGAGAAGAATCAAGCAATATGAAAAATACGTTAATCAAAGAAAAGCGTTATGGCGAAATTGCAGAGATTTTAATCCAAGCGTTAGGTGGCAAACAAAATATTCGTAATGTTGATAACTGTATTACACGACTACGTATCGACATTAATGAAGTTAATCAAATAGATAAAGAATTAATGTTGGAGTCTGGATGTACAGCATTCTTCTTTCCGGCAGCAAACCATGTCCATGTCGTTTATGGCCCTAAAGTCGAATTTGTTCGCAATGCTGTTGATGAAGCAATGAAGAAATAAAAGGATACATGATGAGAGCGTTATACGATTCTAAAAGTAAAACAATCGACGATCGCGGTATAAAAAATCTGCTGTCCAATGAAGCTAAATATTCAACTTGGTTGATGTTTGAAGCAATGTTAGCGCAAGCACAAGCTGAACACGGTTTTATTCCACAGTCTGCCGCTGATGAAATTAAAGAAAAGGCGATTATTGAGAATATCGATTTCGAAGAGATGAACCGTATTTATCAAAAAATCGGTCATGGCTTTGTGCCTTTCTTAAAAGTACTGGTGAATGCATGCTCTGAAGAGAGCGGTAAATATGTGCATTACGGCATTACTACGCAAAACATACAGCAAAGTTCACAGCTGTATATGATGAAAACAGTACACGATAAGTTCATGTTATTGTTGAGCGAAATTATTGAAAACTTGTCAAATCTCGCTGAAAAAACAAAACATATGGTAATGGCAGGTAGAACACACGGTCGTCATGCTATTCCTATTACTTACGGATATAAAGTTTCAGTGTGGATCAGCGATTTTATTGATTGCTACCAGCGCATGAAAGAGAGTGAGAAACGTGTATTCACCATTATGATGGGTGGCGCAGTAGGTGCTTTTAACTCAATGCCTGAAGTGGGAATGAAAGTACAAAAACGCGTTGCTGAATTAGTGGGTATGCAAGCAATGGAAGTCCCATCACGTAACCTAAGTACGCATAAATTAGAGTACATGATGAACTTGGCACTGATGGCAAATATCTGCCATAAAATTGGTGAAGAAGTTTATAGCACCACATTAGAGGAAATTGCTGAGGTTTCTGAAGGGTTTACAAAAGGCACTGTGGGTAGTAGCACGATGCCTCATAAAATTAATCCAAAATTGGCGAAAGGTATTATTGCTAACTCACAGAAACTGTACTCGTTACCTAATGTTGGTATGTACTCTGCGGTAAGACCTTATGAAGGTGACAGCAGTTCTTATATGTTATTCGATGGCTTAATTGAAGAAGCATTAGAATTAACAACAGAAATCTTATTAAGAACGGAAGAGCTTTCAAGAACCATCGTTCCTCATGAAGAGAGAATGCTACATAACGTGATGAGAAATAAGGGTTTAGATAATACCGAATACGTTATGATGAAAATGGCAGAAAAATTAGGTAAAGATAAAGCGCATTCACTGTTATATGAAGAAGCCATTAAAACGGCTGCAGACGGTGAAGATTTTTATACTAACCTGATGAAGAATGAAACTATTACTGCGGCCTTTAATGCTGATGAAATTAAGGCAATGCTTGATCCTCGTTCTTATATCGGTTTATCCGTTGAACTTGCTGAGAAAGAAGCGAAACGTGGATTAGCGATTTCTAAAGAAATTAAACAGAGCTATAAATAAAGTCATCAAGTATCCATAAATAAGTCTTTATCAGTTATATCAGGAGCCACTCTATTGAGTGGCTCTTTTTTATTTAAGAGGTAAAAAAATGCCTTTTCCTATAAAAAGAACGATATGTTCAAAAAAATAAAACAATGTTTTATATTTTTATTGATGGTTGTGTTTTTTATTGATATCGTGTCCCTATAAAAGTGATGCATTTTCACACATTATCATTAATGCCTATCAAGGCTAGGAATTGAGGTTCATTATGCAAACTCGTCAAAGCATTCATAGCGACCATGCCAAACAACTAGATACAGAAGGCCTGCGCCGCGAGTTTCTGATAGAAGAAGTTTTTAGCCCTAATAAACTGACGATGACTTATAGTCATATTGATCGAATTGTATTTGGCGGAATTATGCCGGTGGACTCTACACTTACTTTTTCTAATGAGTTAGGTAAGTCTTTTGGTGTCACCTACTTCCTAGAGCGCCGTGAATTAGGCCTTATTAATATTGGTGGCGCAGGTGTGATTACGGTTGATGGCACAAATTATGAAGTGGGTAAAGCGGAAGCCCTTTATGTAGGAAAAGGCGCTCGCGATGTCAGCTTTAAGAGCGTTGACTCCGCTCATCCAGCTAAATTCTATTATAACAGCGCACCCGCACATACCACTTATCCAACACGTAAAATCACACAAGATCAGGCTTCTCCTGAAACATTAGGGGATGCAAGCACCAGTAATCGCCGTACTATTTATAAATACTTAGTTCCTAACGTATTACCGACCTGCCAATTAGTAATGGGTATGACCCAGCTAGAGGAAGGAAGTCTTTGGAATACCATGCCTTGCCATACACATGAACGCCGTATGGAAGTCTATTTCTATTTCAATATGAAAGAAGATGCAGCGGTATTCCATATGATGGGTAAACCAGATGAAACCCGCCATTTATTAGTTCACAACGAGCAAGCCATTATTTCACCAAGTTGGTCTATTCACGCAGGTGTTGGAACACAAGCTTATACCTTTATTTGGGGTATGGTGGGTGAGAATCAGGTCTTTAGCGATATGGACCACGTTGCGGTTCGCGATCTGCGCTAATCAGATAAATGTATTACTCATAATAAAGTAGCCACCAAGTATATGAATTGGTGGTACATATTTCCTATATTCGAGGTAATAGTATGATCCTGAATGCATTTGATCTGAAAGGTAAAGTCGCCATTGTAACTGGCTGTAATACAGGTTTAGGCCAAGGTATGGCATTGGGGCTTGCTCAAGCTGGTTGCGATATTGTGGGGATCAACCTTGTTGAACCGACAGAGACTATCGCTGAAGTAGAAGCACTTGGTCGTCGTTTTTTAAGTTTACAAGCTGATGTGAGTAAAACAAATGAGTTGCCGGGGCTGGTGGATAAAGCCGTCGCTCATTTCGGACATGTTGATATTTTAGTCAACAATGCCGGTATCATTCGTCGGGAAGATGCGATTAATTTTACAGAAAAAGATTGGGATGATGTTATGGATCTCAATATTAAAAGTCTCTTTTTCATGTCTCAAGCGGTGGCTAGAAAATTTATCGCTCAAGGCACTGGCGGTAAAATTATTAATATCGCATCAATGCTCTCATTCCAAGGTGGCATACGTGTGCCGTCTTATACCGCATCTAAAAGTGGCGTTATGGGCGTAACCCGTTTGTTAGCAAACGAATGGGCAAGTAAAGGCATTAACGTGAATGCTATCGCTCCGGGCTATATGGCAACAAATAACACTGCGGCTCTACGTGCTGATGAAGAGCGTAATGCGGCTATTTTAGAGCGTATTCCGGCTGAGCGTTGGGGCGTTCCAAGTGACATGATGGGGCCTGTTGTTTTCTTAGCATCTTCGGCTTCTGATTATGTTAATGGTTATACCATCGCAGTTGACGGTGGTTGGCTAGCGCGTTAATACGCTATTGTTGAAGAAGGCGCCCAAAGGCGCCTTTTTTCGTTGAGCTGTGATAAGGGGGTTGCATGTTTTTTGAAAATTATTGGTTTGCCCAAGGTATTGGTGTTCTGGGGTGCCTTATTGGTGCAACTGCCTTTATGCAACGACAAGATAGCAAACTGAGATTTCAGCTCACGCTCAATGGCCTTTTGATGTCTATTCATTTCTTTTTGATAGGCTCAACAGTCGGAGCTATTAACTGTTTACTTTGTGCAATCCGAAATTGGGTATCGGGCTATTCGCGTAATATTGGGATCATGTTGATCTTTATTGCTTTAGCATGGTTTTTAGTGATCCCAAAAATCATCCATCCAATACAATTCTTAACGTTATTCGCGACGACATTAACAACCTATGCACTATTTCGCTTTAACGGTATTGTGCTTAGATTGTGTATGTTAACCAGTACGTTATGTTGGTTAACGCATAATATTTGGGCAGGTTCAATTGGTGGAATAGTACAAGAAAGCCTTTTCTTGGTTGTGAATAGCCGAACTATTTTTAAACTCTATAAAGCGAAATTACAGGGTTCGTTATGACAAAGAAGAATAAAAAAATCCATTAATATATTATTAATGGATTTTCATTATAAACAAAGAGTTAGGTTTGATTTTTAAATGTTTTCAGCCAAGACATTGGTGTCTGTGTAGCTAAAAGGGTAGTCGTGGAAACCTAATCCAGCAGAAATATTTGCTGCTGCTTCATGTAATTGCGCGATTAACGCAACTTTATTCTCTTCTTGGAAACGAATTAAAGGTAGAGATAAAGAAAGGCCGGCAATAATTCTGCCCATACGGCTATAAATAGGCACAGCAAAACAACGTAAGCCATGTTCCATTTCTTCTTTATCTTCTGCGTAACCTTGTTTGCGAACTTGTTCTAATTCAACAAGTAAAGCATCGATATCTTTCAGTGTGTATTTTGTAAAAGGTTCAAAAGTCACATTAGCCAAAATAGCGCGAATTTCCGTTTCTGGAAGCCAAGCAAGCATAATTTTACCTAGCCCAGTGCTATAAAGTGGACGGCGACGACCAATGCGAGAATACATCTGTAAATTGTATTCAGAGTCTATTTTATGCAGATAAACAATGCTGTCTTCGTCTAATGTACCGAGATGAAGCGTTTCTTTGGTTAGTTTTCCAAGGCGATACATTTGCTCATCAGCAAGTTTAATCAAGTCTTGGTTTTCAAGTGCTTTTGCGCCTAACTCAAATAATTTTAAGTTAAGAGAATACTTATCTGTTTCACCTTCTTGGGAAACATACCCTAACGTTTTCATCGTTTGTAAAAAACGATAGACGGTGCTTTTAGACATCATGATCCGCAAGGATAACTCTGTCACACCAATCACTTTTTCCTCGCCAAGTGCTTGTAATATAGCGAATACTTTGAGTACAGAGGAAACTGAATCAGGAGTGTTTTCTATTTCAGACATTGTGAGTCCTAAAAAATGATTTATTGTTTCATTATATTTGAAATGCTACAAAAATTATAGCGATTAGCGATGATGATTCAATAAGCTTAACGAGTTTTCATCATGTAACGTGTTGCTAATCACAGTATTTTTAAATGAAAAATATCTAAATTTGATATTTTTTATGTGTGTATCACTTTGAATTTAAAGTAGATAGAGATAAATAGCCGTCATGGTTTTGTGTATGCTATTGGGTATCTGAGCACGCGATAACATGATGAGTACTTTATGGCTTTTTATGGATCTTCTTTAAACTTACTTTTTTATGCATTTTGAAAACAATGACAATATCACAAAATTAATGAAATGTTGTTTTAAATCTTTTTAATTGAATCGATTTAAAATAAAATGACCTTACTGCTAATGTGAAAATGGAAAGCGCTATGGCTATCAATGTGGCTGTTATTGGCGAATGTATGATCGAACTATCCGAAAATCAGGCGAATATTGTGCGCCATTTTGGAGGAGATACTCTTAATACTGCTGTTTATTTGACTCGCGCAAACCCCAATTTATCTGTTCATTATGTAAGTGCATTAGGTACGGATCCAATGAGTAGTGCCATGTTAGAGCAATGGCAAAAAGAAGGGGTACATACTGAATTAGTCCAGAGATTAGATAATAAATTACCCGGACTTTATCTCATAAACACGGATAACCAAGGAGAGCGTACCTTCCATTATTGGCGTAACGATGCCGCCGCGCGATATTGGTTACGATCACCAAAAGCCCCAATGATTTTTCAGCAACTGCTTGATTTTGATTATATCTATTTAAGCGGTATCAGCTTGGCGATTTTATCTCCTGAAGATAGAGAACTGCTTTTACAACAATTAGCTAAGTGTCGAGAAAAAGGTGTGAAAATCGCCTTTGATAATAACTATCGCCCAAGATTATGGGAAAGCCTCGATGCTGCGCAAAAAGCCTATCAAGCTGTATTGTCACTCACTGACTTGGCTTTTCTCACATTAGACGATGAATTTCTTCTTTGGGGGGATAGTGAAGAAGCGCAATGTGTGTCTAGGACGATTGAATTTGGTGTTGGGGAAATCGTTATTAAAAAAGGCGCAGAACCTTGCCTGATTATACAGCAAGGACATTGTGATGAAGTTCCCGCCATAAAACTTGATAAGCAAAGTGTGATTGATACAACTGCCGCTGGTGATTCATTTAGTGCAGGTTATCTTGCTACGCGATTAGCGGGTGAGTCAGTTGTAATGTCTGCGCGTTATGCACACTTACTTGCAAGTACGGTTATTCAACATCGTGGTGCGATTATCCCAATAGTCGCGATGCCACATTCTTCAATAAAAGCGCCACTTATTCATTCAACGAGACACACTATGTCAACATTACTTGAACAACTTTCGGCACTAAAAATTATTCCTGTTATCGCAATTAAAAATGCAGATGATGTTGTTGCATTGGGTAAAGCATTAGTTGAAAACGGTATGCCTAGTGCTGAAATAACTTTTCGTACTCCTGCGGCTGCAGAAGCTATTCGCCAGTTAAGAAATGAATTCCCGAAAATGATCATTTGTGCCGGTACGGTATTAACGAAAGCACAGGTTGATCAGGCAATCGAAGCCGGTGCAGATTTTATTGTGAGTCCGGGATTTAACCCTCGCATTGTGCAGTATTGCCAGCAAAGAGGCATTCCTATTATTCCGGGTATTAACACGCCAAGTTTAGTTGAAGAGGCAATGGAACTCGGCATTAATTTATTGAAGTTTTTCCCAGCAGAACTTTCTGGTGGTATTGGCATGCTTAAAGCGTTGAGTGCCGTTTATCCTGTCTCTTTTATGCCGACAGGCGGAGTTAATGCCAACAATGTGAAAGATTACCTCGCATTACCTCGTGTTGTTGCTTGTGGTGGTACATGGATGGTGCCTTCAGATCTCGTTGATAATCAAAAATGGGAAGAAATAGGCGCTCTTGCTAAAGAAGCAATGGCAGCTTTGTAATTAAATTTAAACATGGATTTAAGAGGGTAACCCAATGATCACTGGAAATTTAAAGCAACTCGATGCAACAATGCTGCCGCCTGCACTGTTAAAATTACTCACTCAAAAAGAGTTATCGTTAAACGCTTTGCAAGAGAAGAGTGAAGGGACATATAACATTATTAATAATGATGTTTTTTATATTATTTCCACACCAACTACCGATCGTGAAGAAAACTTAAAAAGTGAGTTTCATGATCATTATCTTGATATTCAAGTTGTGCTTAAGGGGCAAGAGATGATCTCTACCAGCACAACAATTACTTATCCTCATCAATATCAAGAGACAAAACCAGATCTGATTTTCTTAGATAACCCACCTATTACGACACGTTTATTGCTTGATACAGGGGATTTTGCCATTTTTTATCCCGGAGAAGTTCATCGACCTACTTGTCAGGTAAATGCTTCGCAAAAAATTAAAAAAGCGGTTTTTAAAATCAGCAAAACATGGCTGGTAACCCAGAAATAATAACTAGGATCTTCATCCTATTATTCCCCATTCTAAATATGATTATCGGCTACTTCCCTGCTTAATAAGTAGCCGATAATTCAGATTCAAAGCGAGTTTGTAGTTTATTCCAGAATATATATTTTCTATTTCTTTACCGCTAAATTATCTTTTTTAGATAATTTAATGCTTTTTTATCAATAGGTTATTGTATTTACAAAATTGAAAATATAAAAGTGGTAATCTATTTTCAAAAAATAGGAACGCCATTTCATTTTCTTGAATTCGATCACTGAAATATCGTCAAATTCAAGTAGGATTAGCACTATCAAAATACGCAAACCCATAAGGGGTTCACATGCATACAATGAATGTTTTGCCTAAGTTATCTCTTATCAGCACCGTTGTAGTCGCTAGTCTTTTTTTAGCGGGATGTGGTGAAGATGACAAAACAGATAGTCCTGTTATTTTGAAAACGGCTTTTAACCAATCTGAAAAAAATCCTCAATACAAAGCATTGGAAGATTTTAGTCAAAAATTAGAAGCTGCTACGGGGGGTAAATATAAACTCGAAATTCATCCTAATGAATTATTGGGTGACCAACGTGCCGCTCTTGAATTAGTTCAATCAGGTGCCATTCAATTGGCTGTGGTTGCCAATCCTCTTGTTGAAAACTACAACAAAAACTTCTCTGTTCTGGCGATGCCTTACATCTATAACGACTCAGAACACCAAAGAAAAGTTTTTACAGGCGATATGTTAGATGGCCTATTTAGCTCAACCAAAGGAAATGGTTTCGAGGTACTTACTGCCTATACCGCAGGTGCTCGTAGTATGTATGTGAAGGGAACACCTGTTCAAACACCTGAAGATATGAAAGGAAGAAAGATCCGGGTCATGCAATCTGACACTATGGTGAAAATGTTATCTTGCATGGGTGGAACAGGTGTTCCTATGGGACAGGGTGAAGTTTATTCCGCTATCCAACAAGGTGTTCTTGATGGCGCTGAGAATAATGAAATCACTTATGCTGACTTAAAACAGTATGAAGTTGCACCGAGTTTCTCTTATACCCGCCATGTCATGGTTGCCGACTTACTTATCGTGAATGAAGCATTCTTAAATAAGATGAGCCCTGAAGATCAGGCGACTTTCCGTAAGTTAGCAAAAGAAAGTACGGTTACTGAGTTTAATTTATTTAACCAAGCGTTAGACACTGCCCGACAATCTGCTATTAGCCAAGGTGCAACATTTACTGAGGTTGATATCAAGCCATTCCAAGAGCGTTGTAAACCGCTGCAAGAATCGATGCTGACCACACCAGAACAGAAAGATATCTACAATAAGATCCGCGCATTAGCCAACTAATGCCGTTTGTTGCAAGGGGCTAAGTTTTTAGCCCCTATTATAAGGATCAACCATGGAACCTTCAGAGAAATTACCCTCTTCAAACGACTCTAATACGCCTGTTGCAAAAAAGGATTTTTATACTTTTTTAACAAGCATTAAGCTAAAAATAGATACCATCGTCGCTTATTTTTGTATTTTTCTTGTGGGTTTAATGACGATATTGGTGACTTACCAAGTTGTGACCCGTTACCTATTTAACGATCCTAGTGCAGTCAGTGAAGTGCTTTCTCGCTACCTATTTATCTGGTTAATTTTAATTGGTAGTGCTTATGTGTTTGGATTACGTGAACATATTGCGATTACGTTTATGCGTGATCGGATGCCCTATAAAGTCCGTATTTGCCTTGAAATTTTAGGTGAGTTTGCCACAACCGCTTTTGTGTTATTGGTACTCACTATTGGTGGTTACATCGGTATGAGCCGCCAAATGGGACAATTGGATTCGGCACTGCAAATCCCTATTGGGGTTATCTATGCAGCTATACCTATAAGCGGTGTTCTCTCTGTTTTCTATTGCTTATATAACCAATATGGATTGGTTAGACAACTTTCTTCAAAGCAAAAGGTGTAACCATGGATATTGCAATTGTTGTTGCCCTAGTCATGTTTATTGGTGCATTCCTTCTCTTATTTATTGGTACACCAATCAGCGTCAGTATTGGACTCTCTTCTTTCTTCGCCATGGCAATGATATTGCCTTTTGATGGCGCTATTTTAACGTCAGCTCAACGCGTGTTTGTGGGGTTAGACTCTTTCGCTCTGTTAGCAATCCCGTTCTTTATTCTGGCGGGTAACTTAATGAATAACGGCGGTATCGCTATTCGCTTAATTAACTGCGCTAAGTTAGTGAGTAACTTTTTACCGGGGCCTTTAGCGCAAACTAACGTTGTTGCCAATATGCTGTTTGGCTCAATTAGTGGCTCTGGTGTTGCTTCTGCGGCGGCGATTGGTGGCATCATGTCTCCAATCCAAAAGAAAGAAAATTACGATCCCGCTTTTAGTGCCGCAGTGAATATTGCATCAGCACCAACGGGTATGTTAATTCCACCAAGTAACACACTGATTGTTTATGCCACCGTTGCAGGAAGTGTTTCGATTACAGCTCTGTTTATGGGTGGCTATATTCCCGGTATTTTATGGGGATTGGGTGTGATGTTAGTGGCAGGTTTTATTGCTAAACGTCGCGGTTATGTGGCCGAAAAAAATACCATGAAAGGGCAAGCGTTTAAGCTTGTGCTGGATGCTGTTCCTAGCTTAATGATGATTGTGGTTGTTATCGGTGGGATCTTAGGTGGGATTTTTACTGCAACAGAAGCTTCAGCCATTGCAGTTGTGTACTCTTTAATCTTAGGTATGTGTTATAAAAATATCAAAGTAAACCATTTGCCTGCTATTTTCTTAGCCACCGCAAAAATGACGGCAATTGTTATTTTGATGCTTGCAACATCATCCATTATGTCTTGGGTAATGGCATTTACTAAAATTCCTGCCATTATCGCATCAGGCTTACTCTCCTTTACTGATAGCTTCTTAGTTATCTTACTGATTATGAACTTGGTTTTACTGTTGGTTGGTACCTTTATGGATCCAACACCTGCGGTGTTAATCTTTACTCCAATCTTCCTACCGATTTGTGCTCAATTTGGTATGGATCCGGTTCAATTCGGTATCATGATGGTGTTTAACCTTTCATTAGGTACGATAACACCGCCAGTAGGTCCTATTTTATTTACCGGCTGTAAGATAGGTGAAATTAAGATTGAAGGTGTAATTAGACCGTTATTGCCTTTCTTCGCTGTGATTATTCTTGTGTTGTTATTAGTGACATATATTCCTGCAATTTCGATGTTCTTACCTCAAGCAATGGGATTGGTTGGGTAATATTGATAAAGCTGCTAGGGAAAAAAGTAATATAAAGTATCCAAAATAAAACAAGCCGATAATAAAAAGGCTGTTATAAAACAAGAAAAAAGAGAGGGTCATTTGACCCTCTCTTTATGTTTAATAAGCTGTTTTTATCGGGGATCTGTTTAGCCAATCAATCCATGAACTAAAATAATACCGATACAAATTGGACCAATATAACGCCACACCAGTAATAAGCTTTGACGTTTTAATCCAGTGATATTTTCAGGAATAAATGCATTCGCTCTACGTGACCAACCAAAGATCAAACACATTGCAATACCAAACAGTGGCATCAAAATATTGGAAGTCAGGTAATCCAACAAATCAAAGACTGTTTTACCCCCTAATGTCACATCACTCATCGGGCCGAAAGATAATGAAACTGGAATACCCATCAGCATAATTGAGGCGGTAACGACTAATCCAGCACGACGACGAGTCCACTGAAAACGCATCTGCACATAAGCCACGATATGCTCAAGTAATGAAATAGCAGAGGTTAACGCTGCCATTAATAACAAGACAAAGAAAGTCACTGCTAAAATATTACCGCCGGGTAAGTTGGCAAAATAAACTGGCATAGTCATAAAGGTTAAACCGGGGCCTGCATTCGGCTCTAAACCTGCGGCAGATAAGGCAGGGAAAATCATTAATCCGGCAAGTACACATACCATACAAGATAAAATAACCACCCACATACTGGAGTTAGCAATACCTTTGTTATCTGCTAAATAAGCACTGTAAGTGATATGAATACCTAAACCGATAGACAGTGAGAAGAAGGCTAATCCTAACGCATCTAATACGCCTTGTGGGGTTAGCTTACTAAAATCAGGGTATAAAAATAATTTTAAACCTTCAGAAGAGCCGGGTAAGCTGATACCAACAATAATCAATAAAATCATAATGATAAACAACATCGGCATCATGATTTTAACTGCTTTTTCTAATCCACGTTGTACACCTGCTAAAACCACGAAACAGGTTAATCCAGCAAAGGCAAGGTGAGCCAAAATAGGCCATAAAGGATCACTAATAAAGCGGGTAAAAATACCGGTTAATTCAGCGCTATCGGTAATATTCAACTGACCTGTTGCCGCCATAACGGTATAGCCAATTGTCCAACCACCAACAACACTATAAAAGCTATAAATACACCAAGAGCTGAATACACCAATAACGCCAATGATGACCCAATTGCGTCCCATCATTCTTTTAAATGCGTTAACAGCCTCAGCGTGTGTGCTACTGCCCAAAATATTCTCAGCCAGTAATACTGCAAGCCCAATAACAAAACTAAATAACAAGAAGACAATTAAAAATGCACCGCCACCATTATTGGCTGCGACATAAGAAAACTTCCAGATTGCGCCAATACCGATTGCAGAGCCTGCGGCTGCTAAGATATGACCGACTCGTGATGTCCATTGTTGGCTCATTTTGCCCCCTGTGTTATCGAATGAGTGATAGAGGCTATTGCCATACAGTGGCTTATTGGTAAGACGTTGTAACTCATCATCCTAATGGTGAAACTAAACATCATAGAAACTCCCCTAAAAAACAGTTCCACCAGTAGGGGCACAACAAAAAGCCACCTTACTGGTGGCTTTTGCAAAAAAATGAACGTGCTCGGCCACCTAACGAAGGAGTAGTAGGTTTAGGCCTAAGAGTCGGTTGTTGGTGTTCATATTCATCTTTTTGCTCTTTATTGAAATGGATATAATCGCAATGCAATATGAAATATTGTTTTTCAAAATGCGTATTTATTATTTATATCATAAATTCAAACTAAAGAAATAAATTTTATTAGAATTCAGTATTAATTTTTATTTCTAAATGTTTCGCTGATGCTAATTTCTTAATTCCGTAATAAATTAGCCCTATTTGTGCAAAGTGAGCACCGACAAAAATGACGAAACGATTATCAAATATTATTTTGTTTTTGTATCTCATTGATTATATTTTGAAAATTAATTGGCATAATTCCTGCTTAGTTGAACGTTCTTTATGACTCTTTTACTCCCTAGTTAGGGGAAAGGATATCAAATGAACAAAATCAACTCCGTCTGTCCTTACTGTGGCGCTGGCTGCAAAATCAATCTCTGTGTCGAAAATGGTCGCATAATCAAAGCTGAAGGTGCCAATGGTGTCACCAATCAAGGAGAACTTTGCTTAAAAGGGCTCTATGGTTGGGATTTTCTTAATGACAATAAACTTCTGACAGCCAGAATACATGAACCCATGATCCGCCGACAAAAAGGGGCTGATTTTGAAATTGTGAGTTGGAATGAAGCGATTCAATTTACTGCAAAAAAATTACTGGAAATAAAAGAAAAATACGGTGCGAAATCCATCATGTGTACTGGCTCTTCTCGAGGTACTGGGAATGAAACCAATTTTGTGATGCAAAAGTTTGTTCGTGCAGTATTAGGTAATAATAATGTCGATTGCTGTGCTCGTGTTTGCCATGGGCCTTCTGTTGCAGGTTTACAAGAGACATTAGGCAATGGTGCCATGAGTAATTCTATTGCTGATATTGAAGATTCAGACTGCTTATTAGTCTTTGGTTATAACTGTGCTGACTCTCATCCTATTGTGGCGCGCCGTGTGGTTAAAGCGAAACAAAAAGGTGCAAAAATTATTGTTTGTGATCCTCGTAAAATCGAAACAGCCAAAATTGCTAACCAATATTTACCATTAAAAAACGGTACAAATATGGCGTTAGTGAATGCATTCGCATATACGCTAATTGATGAAGATCTTTATGATAAGGATTACGTCAGCCGTTATACCGAAGGTTTTGATGAATATAAAAAACAACTCGCAGATTATAGTCCTGAAGCAGTACAAGATATTGTCGGTATCCCAGCCATTGAAATCCGTAAAGCAATGCGCACTTATGCAGGAGCTAAAACAGCAACTATTATGTGGGGCATGGGAGTAACGCAATTTGGTCAAGCAGTTGATGTCGTCAAAGGGTTGTCTGGTCTTGCGCTATTAACGGGTAATTTAGGTAAACCGCATGTTGGCGTCGCACCAGTTCGTGGACAAAATAATGTTCAAGGTGCTTGTGACATGGGTGTTTTACCTAACATGTTCCCAGGATATCAATATGTCACTGATCAAAATACGCGTCAGAAATTCGCTAAGGCTTGGAATATTCCTGTTGAACAACTTGATCCTGAAGTGGGATATCGTATTACTGAAGTACCTCATTTAGCGATTGAAGGTAAAGTGAAGGCTTACTACATCATGGGTGAAGATCCTCTTCAAACAGAAGCCGATTTAGGCTTAGTAAGAAAAGGCTTTGAAGCCCTCGATTTTGTCGTAGTTCAAGACATCTTTATGACAAAAACCGCAGAGCAAGCCGACGTGATTTTACCTTCAACCAGTTGGGGTGAACATGCAGGTATTTTTACATGTGCAGATAGAGGTTTCCAACGTTTTGAAAAGGCCATTGAAGCACGTGGCAATGTAAAACGAGATTGGGAAATCATTAGCTTACTCGCCACTGAAATGGGCTATCCGATGTCTTATGAAAATAATGAAGAGATCTGGAATGAAGTCCGAGCATTATGCCCACTCTTCTTTGGCGTCACTTATGAAAAATTGGCGGGTTTAGCGCATATTCAATGGCCTTGTACTGATATTGAAGATAAAGGAACACCTTATTTATATTCAGGTAACCAATTCACCACACCATCTGGTAAAGGCCAGTTATTCGCGACACCATGGCGAGCACCAGCTGAATTACCAGATGCCGATTATCCAATGATCTTATCTACAGTGCGTGAAGTGGGGCATTATTCTTGTCGCTCTATGACGGGTAACTGTAAAGCCTTGGCATCACTTGCGGATGAACCCGGTTATGTTCAAGTCCACCCAGAGATTGCTAAAGAAGTGGGTATTCGTGATCAAGAAATTGTCTGGGTTGAATCACGTCGAGGTAAGGTGATGTCTCGTTGCAATGTAAATGAGACAATCAATAAGCAAGCGATTTATATGACTTATCAATGGTGGATTGGGGCATGTAATGAGCTGACTCAGGATAATCTTGATCCTGTCTCTAAAACACCTGAAACTAAATATTGTGCAGCTAAAGTGATAAAAATTGCCGATCAAAAATGGGCAGAAAGCCAAGTTTCTCAACACTATCACACAATGAGAAGTCGATTAATAAACTTAGTGGAGCAAGCAAAAACAGCAGCACATTAAGTTAAGCGTTGATTTAAAATAGAAATGGAGGCGATTAAGCCTCCATTTTTCTCACATCTACTTTATAGAAGTAAAAGCAGTCTATTATTTTTGATTTGCTTTGTTTTCTGCTTCTTTTTTCTCTTCTTCTAAGATCTCACGATACCAGCGCGGGTGATGTTTTTTCGCCCAACCACGAGTTACCCAACCTTCAATCATGCTACGAATTGAACCTTTCACCCAAAACGCGGCATAAGCATGAACAAACACCGTTATGATAAGCAAAATAGCTGACAGTGAATGAGCCAGTAAGGCAATGCGAATAACAGGGATAGAGAAATAGTCCGCGAAATAAGGACGCCAAATCATGATGCCGCTAATGGTAAGCACGATAAGGCTGATACTTAATGTCCAATAAATCCCTTTTTGACCCAAATTATAATGCCCGATATCGCCGGCTTCTTCGTTTTGTAGCACTTTATGGATATTTTTCGCCCATACTAAGTCGTCTTTATCAACAAAGTTATGTTTTAGATATCTAAAAAACATAAAGATAAAGAAGAACACCATCGCAACACCCGCAAATGGATGCAGTAAGCGCGAAAGTTGTGGTGTACCTAAAATATTCATAAACCAGTTTAGAGATGGGAAGAAAAAGCCTAGCCCACTAAAGGTGGTAAAGATAAAGAAAATCGCCACAACCCAGTGATTAATACGCTCTGAGGCAGTATGACGAAGGATTTTATCGCTTTTCTTCTTCATTATTTCTGCTCCTCTTTATTCACTGAATTTTGTGATGCTTCCATCTCTTTTTGTGCCTCTTCTTCATCTTCTTCTGTGGTGTGGTTAGGACCAATACCTAAGTAATGGAATATAGCGCCCGCAAAGGTGGCAGCAAAACCAACCGCTGCTAATGGTTTCCAAATACCTTTCCAGAATTTAACCGTTGAGCTAATTTCTGGGTTTTCTGGTAAGCCATGATATAAGTTAGGTCTATCCGCATGGTGAAGTACATACATAACGTGAGTTCCGCCAACACCCTGAGGATCGTATAAACCTGCTTTGTCATAGCCTCGGGTATTGAGTTCTGCAACACGCTCGTTTGCAAGGTGAGTCATCGCTTCTTTAGAGCCAAAATGAATAGCACCTGTTGGACAGGTTTTTACGCAAGCTGGCTCTTGACCGACTTCAACACGATCAACACACAATGTGCATTTATAAGCGCGGTTATCTTCTTCATTAATACGAGGAACATCAAAAGGACAGCCCGCAATACAATAACCACAACCAATACAATGCTCTGATTGAAAATCAACAATACCGTTAGCGTATTGAATGATGGCACCTTCTGCGGGACAGGCTTTTAAACAGCCCGGATCAGCGCAGTGCATACAGCCATCTTTACGAATTAGCCACTCCAGCTTGCCGTTTTCTTCAACTTCAGAAAATCGCATCACGGTCCACGATTTAGCGGTTAAATCCATCGGGTTATCATAAACACCGACGTTAAGACCGACTTTGTCACGAATATCGTTCCATTCTGAACAGGCAACCTGACAGGCTTTACAGCCAATACAAGTCGTCACATCGATAAGCTTTGCTACTTCTTCTTTAAAGTCACGTACCTGTGGTGCTGGCGTGAGAGAATTAGTCGCAGAACGACGAATAATATCTTGAGATTGCAATGACATTAGTTTCCCCTTATGCCTTTTCGATATTGACTAAAAACGCCTTATATTCAGGTGTGAATGAGTTTGCATCACCCACTGATGGCGTTAATGTATTGGCAAGGAAACCTTTACGTGTTGCTCCCTCAAAGCCCCAGTGGCAAGGAATACCGATAGTATCAACGACTTTGCCATTTATCGTTAGAGGTCTAATTCGCTTAGTCACCACGGCTTTGGCTTTGATATAGCCACGTTTAGCGCTGACTTTAACTTCATCACCTTGAACAATGCCTTTACGTGAAGCAAGTTGCTCACCAATCTCAATAAATTGATCGGGTTGTGCAATGGCATTAATTAATGAGTGTTTTGTCCAGTGACGGAACAATTCAGTAATTGAGTAGGTTGTTGCCACATAAGGGAATTCATCTGCTTTACCTAAATGTTCAGCATCGTAGCTGTATAAACGTGCAACAGGGTTACGAGAGACTTTCGGGTGCAGAATATTATCTTCTGTTGGCGATTCAAACGGTTCGTAGAATTCAGGGAATGGACCATCAGCCATTTTATCAACAGCAAATAAGCGTCCCATACCTTCGGGTTGCATAATAAACGGGCCTACGCCGCTATTAGGTGCTGCATTGCTATAGTCTGGCACATCAGGACCAACCCATTGATTACCATTCCATTTGATAAGTTGACGTTTTGCATCCCAAGGTTGGCCTTGTGGATCAACAGATGCGCGGTTATATAACACACGACGGTTTTGCGGCCACGCAAAAGCCCAACCCGGTGTACAACCTAGCCCTGAAGGATCGGCGTTATCGCGGTTCGCCATTTGGTTGCCTTTTTCAGTCCAACAACCGGAATAAACCCAACAGAAACTTGCCGTTGAGCCATCTGATTTCAGTTGATGGAAACCATCAAGTTGTTGTCCTTTTTTAAACAACAATTTGCCTGTTTCATCAAAGATATCTTGCATGGCTTGACCATTCGCTTCTTTTGCGACTTCTTCTGGTTGTGGATCGTAAGGGTCAACGTAGTTCCAAGAAAGATTCATGATAGGCTCAGGGCAAACACCGCCTTCTTCACGATAAAGCTCGCGTAGACGCATTAATAAATGCCCTAAAATTTTACCATCGTGCCATGCTTGTGCTGGTGGTTTTGCGCCAGCCCAGTGCCATTGTAGCCAGCGGCCTGAGTTTGCAATCGAGCCATTTTCTTCAGCAAAACATGATGAAGGTAAACGGAAGATTTCAGTTTGAATATCTTGTGGTGAAACTTCATTCATCTCGCCGTGGTTTTGCCAAAAATTAGATGATTCTGTCACTAGAGGATCAATGACAACCATATATTTTAGTTTGGCTAATGCGGCGCTACATTTATTTTTATCGGCAAAGGCGGCTAATGGGTTAAAACCTTGAACGATGTAACCATTCATTTTTCCATCGATCATCAATTGGGTTTGCGCCATGATGTCGTAGCTTTTATCCCATTTTGGTAACCAGTGATAACCCCATTCGTTTTGTGCCGTTGCGTGCTCACCCCAGAAGCTTTTTAGCAAACTAATAAAGAAATCAGGGGTTCTTTTCCAGTAGTTAACTTGGTCTGCAACCACGGTTTTTGGTGTTACCTGAGATAAATAAGTCTCTAACGATGTCTGCTTCTCATTAGGCAGAGGCATATAACCCGGTAGGTTTAATGATAATAAACCCAGATCGCTATAGCCTTGGATATTAGAGTGCCCACGTAATGCATTCACACCGCCACCCGGCATACCCACGTTACCTAATAATAACTGGATCATACCTGCTGCACGGATAGTTTGAGCACCACCAGTATGGTGTGTCCAACCGAGGGCATACAAAATAGTCGAGGTTCTGTCTTTTACACTGGTGGAAGCAAGAGCTTCACAGATATAGGTGAAATCTTCTAAAGGTGTACCACAAAGTGTAGTAACAATTTCAGGGGTATAACGTGAAACGTGTTGTTTTAAAAGATTCCACACACAACGAGGATGTTGCAGTGAGTTATCTCTTAATGCCAAACCATTCTCATCAAGCTCATAGTGCCATGAGGTTTTATCATAGCTTTGATTCTCTTTATCAAACCCACTGAAAAGACCTTCATCAAAACTAAAATCTTCACGCACAATTAAAGAAGCATTGGTATAGGCTTTCACATATTCATGCTGAATTTTATTGTGTTCAATAAGGTAATGAATAACACCTAATAAGAATGCAGTATCAGAGCCGGCACGAATAGGAGAGTAAAGGTCGGCAACGGCAGCACTACGGTTAAAACGGGGATCGACAACGATAACCTTCGCATTATTCTTAATTTTAGCTTCGATAACCCATTTAAAACCGACAGGGTGCGCTTCAGCAGGGTTACCGCCCATGATCAGCACAACGTTAGCGTTTTTAATATCAACCCAGTTATTGGTCATTGCACCACGACCAAAAGTGGGCGCTAATGCTGCAACGGTTGGCGCATGGCAAAGTCTTGCCTGACAATCGATAGCTATCATGCCTAATGAACGAGAAAACTTATTATCTAAAATTCCGGTTTCATTACTGGCAGCAGAAGAACAAAGCATACCAGTGGTAAGCCAGCGGTTAACTTCTTGCCCTTTTTCATTATGGGTAACAAAGTTTTCATCGCGATCTTTTTTCATTAAACGGGCGATTTTATCAATCGCTTCATTCCATGAAATGCGCTCCCACTTATCAGAGCCCGGTTTACGATATTCAGGATATTTCAGGCGATTTTCACTGTGGATATAATCGACAAGCCCAGCGCCTTTCGGGCATAGAGAGCCACGGCTAACAGGATGATCAGGATCGCCTTCAATGTGATAAATACTTTTATCGACATTCTTTGCACCATCACCAAGGCTATACATCAAAATACCGCAACCCACAGAGCAGTAAGTGCAGTTATTACGGGTTTCAACGGAACGTAATAATTTATATTGGCGAGCATTCGCAATAGATACTTCAGGTGCCAAGCCGAGTAATGCAGCAGATGTGCCTGCCATACCGCCAGCACAGATCTTAAAGAAAGACCTACGACTGATTTGCATCAGTGTCTCCTTGATAAATTGATAAATAACATCCGTCCCGGGCGTTTAAAAAACGTCCAGTAAAGATACGATTTCATTTTTCAATCATTCAAGACAGACCTGAGTATCGTTTTGTGAACTCAATGTGATGAACTACTACTTAAAATGACGCTGGTGATTATAACGAGGAAAAAAAATAAATCCATACTAACAATGCGGATACAAAATATATTAAAAAATAACAATTTAGTTTGATTTCCATCATGTTAAATAACCAATTTTTCAATTAACACACAAGGTAAAAATGAGCATTTAATTGATTAAAAAGACTCTTGAAATAAAACTCCATTTTTACCTGTGTCATAAAATTTTTTTACTGTAAAAGAATTAACATTATATTCTGCATAAAATCTCAATAATAAATTATTGAGACTGTTTTCTATTCTATTGTCAGATTTTTATTCCTAAATTTGATTTAAAGAAAGTTGTAAAAATATAAGATTAAAAAATAGACATTTTGATCGCCTTCACAATTCAGAAAAGATCGATTTGAAGTTTAACTCCGAAAATAATTATATATTGGAGTGATATTTAAGATACAAGAAAAAACCCTACTTGATGACAATAATAAGAGCTAATAAGTATGAACAGAATAAAGAAAATATCTTACTCCTGTCTTTCTGTAATGCTAGTGTCGGCAATATTCACGTCTACTAGTTTTGCAGAAAAACTACCTAATTTACCTGTAACATTTAAAAGTGGTGCTGGAACAATCAGCGAAAATGTTATTTATGTTGGTTTGGGTACAGCGGGAAAATCATGGTATAAGCTTGATCTCAATCGTTCGACAAAACAATGGGAAAGAATAGCAGACTTTCCTGGAACACCAAGAGATCAATCTATTGCTCTAGAATTAAATAATAATATTTATATTTTTGGTGGAGCAGGAAAAGAAAATGAAAATAGCGAAACAATTAGTGCGCTTACAGATGTTTATCGCTATTTACCAAAAGAAAATAAATGGGAAAAGGTCAACACTCGAGCACCTTATGGATTAGTAGGGCATACGGGAGTTAATATTAACAATGATCAGGCTATTATTCTTGGTGGAGTTAATCAACAAATCTTTGACGGTTATTTCGTTGATTTAAATCGTACTAAATTGAATGAATCTGAAAGTAAAAAAATCACTAGTGATTATTTTAATAAGCCAGCTGAAGGTTATTTTTTTAATCGAAATATAATGGAATATAATGCTGAAAATAATCAATGGCGATTATTAGGTACTACGCCATTTAATGGAACAGCAGGCTCTGCATTAGCTTATGATGGCAATAAAATCACTTTAATCAATGGTGAAATAAAGCCAGGATTACGCACCAGTGAAGTGCAAACCGCCACATTAAAAAACAATCAATTACAATGGAATTCTGTTGCTCAGAAATTACCTGATCCTATGTCTAATCAGCCGCAGGACGGTTTAGCTGGTGCGTTTGCCGGTTACAGTATGCACACTTTACTTGTTGCTGGCGGGGCAAATTTTCCGGGAG
Organism: Proteus vulgaris; assembly: GCF_016647575.1. Lineage (GTDB taxonomy): Bacteria > Pseudomonadota > Gammaproteobacteria > Enterobacterales > Enterobacteriaceae > Proteus > Proteus mirabilis_B. Next base: position 3,983,975 of record NZ_CP032663.1, on the reverse strand, counting down.
CTCAGGCAAACTATTCACAGCAACATTACTTTGCACATCAAGGATTAGAAAAGACATGGCATAAAGAAATTTATGGCTTTATTAATAATCAATGGAAAATCATTGGTGAATTACCTCTTCCTCTTGGTTATGGCGTTACTGTTTCACATGATAATTCACTTTATTTAATTGGAGGCGAAACAAATAAGGGTGAAGCTGTTAATTCAGTTATTACTTTAACGATGAAAGATAAACAATTAATTATTGAATAATCTCTTCCTAAATATAAATTAAAATAATTCATAAAGATCTCCTTTGTTAATACAGGGGATCTCACCTTTTTGGAAAACTATTATGCTAAATAAAAAGAAGAAACTTTTATTGTCATGCTGTACTTTATTAATGTCATCTCAATTATATGCGACTACATTAGACTTTCGTCATGAATATGCAGACTCTACTCGAATTAATAAAGATAGAGTTGCATTTATTCACTCTTTTTCAAATGGTGTTGGTTTCTATATTGATGCTAGCGTTAAATCGGGTGGTGTAGATGGTGAGAAAGATAAACTGTTTAGTGATGTTGTTAATAATGCTATTGAAATGGGATTAAGTTATAACTATAAAATAAATAATCATATTACATTACAGCCTGGTCTTATTTTTGAAACTGTAACAGATACTTCTATATATAAACCCTATTTAAAAGCACAATATAACTTTGATAATGGGTTATATATTGCAGGACGTTATCGTTTTGATTATGCCCGTAAAACAAAACAAGGTGTTGATGATGAAAAAACAAATCGTCTTGATGGTTTTATAGGTTATAAATATAACAAATTTAAAGTGGAATATGATTATACTCAAATGTATAGCGACGCCATAAAATATGATAATAAAAAACGCAATTATGAGCATAACGTCGCTTTCTCTTATCAACTCAACAGTACTTTCACACCTTATATTGAAGTTGGCAATATGGCTGTAAGCCCTCTTAGTGATGCTCGCCAGACACGTTATCGAGTTGGGTTGCAGTTTCATTTCTAATTTAAGTTAAGTAATGCGGAATAAAAAAGAAGAAGAGTGGTGGAAACATCACTCTACTTTTATTTTATTTATTTATCAGTAAGTTGTGAGTCATTGATTATTGTTTGATCTTCTTCACAAATTACTGTTTCTCTGGTTGAGAAATTAAACTCCGTAAAATACTATAATTTGGAGTTACATTTCAAAAGAAGAGAGCAGTGAGTTCAAAATGGCGCTAATTGAAAAGATGACTAAAGATATTCAACAAAAAGGTGGACTGATTGTGTCTTGCCAGCCTGTTGATAATAGCCCAATGGATAAGCCAGAGATTGTTGCTGCAATGGCTCAAGCCGCGGTAAATGCAGGAGCAATCGCAGTGCGTATTGAGGGAATTGATAATTTAAGAGCAACTCGTCCTCTTATTGATGTGCCGATTATTGGCATTGTGAAGCGTGATTTACCTGATAGCCCTGTAAGGATCACTCCGTGGCTTAGTGATGTTGATGACTTGGCTAAAGCGGGTGCTGATATTATTGCTTTTGATGGTACTGATCGTGTGCGTCCTGTACCAGTGAAAACACTATTAGATCATATTCATCGTTTAGGAAGATTGGCGATGGCAGATTGTGCCACCTTTGACGAAGGCATGTATTGCCAAGAGTTAGGCACTGAATTTATTGGTTCAACGATGTCGGGCTATACCGGTGGTGAGATACCAAAGCTACCTGATTTACAACTTGTCACCGCATTGGCTGAAAAGGGATGCCGAGTGATTGCTGAAGGGCGTTATAACACACCAATGATTGCCGCAAGAGGAATGCAAGCTGGTGCTTGGGCTGTCACGGTAGGCTCTGCATTAACGCGCCTTGAGCATGTCTGTGATTGGTTTACTCAGGCATTAAAGTGGCAGCAGGAGTTAGATAAATGAATACATTAGCAATTGATATTGGAGGAACAAAAATTTCGGCGGCACTAATTAGTCGAGATAACCAATTGACACAACATACTCAGATAGCCACACCAGCAAGTGCATCACCAACGCAACTTTATAAAGCTTTAGTTGATATTACTACACCACTAAAAAGCTATGCAGATAGTGTTGCTGTCGCATCAACAGGGATTATTTGTAATGGCATTTTGACCGCATTGAATCCAGATAATTTAGGTGGACTAAAAGGTTTTCCTTTAAAAGAAACACTCATCGCACTTACAGGATTGCCTTGTTGGCTACTCAATGATGCTCAAGCAGCTACATGGGCTGAATATGATCATCGTCGTGAAACGATTTCTGATATGGCATTTATTACTGTATCGACAGGTGTTGGTGGTGGCGTTATTCAACAAGGACAACTCTTTACAGGAAAACGAGGTATTGCAGGTCATTTAGGTCACACGCTTGCCGATCCTCATGGCCCACTTTGTGGTTGTGGTCGCTATGGTTGTGTTGAAGCCATCGCTTCTGGTCGTGCAATTGCGTCGCAAGCGACACAGGAGCTTGCTGGAAAAGATGCAAAAGCGATTTTTGCTGCCTTTCACCAGGGAAATTCACAAGCAAAATCAATTATTGAACGTTCAGCAAACACTATTGCAAATTTGGTGACCGATATTAAAGCCACAACGGATGCTGATTGTGTCGTTCTTGGTGGAAGCGTTGGGTTGGCAAAGGGATATATCGAACTCGTTCAAGCTGCCCAGATAAAGCAACCAGTTGCATTACAAGTGCCGATATTATCGGCCCACTATCATCATGATGCCGGGCTCTGGGGCGCTGTCCTTTGGGCTAGAGAGCAATAAAAAAACTGTCGTAAAACTTACCTTTTACCCTACATATGGCAGGACTAAAAAATGCAATTACATGATTTTGGTTTTATTAACTATGCAGTGCTGTTTGGTTATTTAGCTGCAATGTTACTCGTGGGTGTTTATTTCTCTAAACGCCAAAAAACAGCGGATGATTATTTTCGTGGAGGTGGTCGAGTTCCAGGTTGGGCAGCAGGGGTTTCTGTTTTTGCGACTACTTTAAGTTCTATTACTTTTATGTCGATCCCAGCAAAAGCTTATACTTCCGACTGGACTTTTATTATCGGGCAATATTTGGCTATCGCTATTTTGCCATTAGTTTTTTATTTTTATATTCCTTTCTTTAGAAAATTAAAAATCACTTCGGCTTATGAATATTTAGAAGCACGTTTTGATGTACGCAGTCGTTTATTTGCCAGCCTTTCATTTATGTTATTCCATATTGGTCGGGTTGCCATTATTACTTATTTAACTGTACTTGCTCTACGCCCTTTTATGGGTATCGATCCTGTTGTCTTAATCGTACTAATTAGCTTGCTCTGTATTATTTATACTTGGATGGGCGGCATTGAGGGTGTTATTTGGACAGACGTTATTCAAGGGTTATTACTTTCAGGTGGTGCAGTTCTTATTTTTATTATGATCTGCTTTAAAGTTGATGGTGGATTTACTGAAATTTTCACTGCAACATCACAAGCTGATAAATTCTTTCCTACGACTCAATTTCGTTGGAGTTGGACTGATAGCACCATCCCTGTTTTGATGATCGGTTTTTTATTCGCTAATATTCAACAATTTACAGCAAGTCAGGATGTTGTACAGCGCTATATTGTGACGGATTCCATTGAAGAAACAAAACGTACACTGATAACAAATGCAAAATTAGTTGCCATTATTCCTATCTTCTTCTTTGCTATTGGATCTGCCTTGTTTGTGTATTACAAACAGAATCCTAATTTTTTACCAGAAGGCTTTAATACAGGAGGTATTTTACCTCTGTTTATTGTGACTGAAATGCCTGTCGGCATTGCTGGATTAATTATTGCAGCTATTTTTGCCGCTGCTCAATCTAGTATTTCGAGTAGCTTAAACAGTATATCAAGCTGTTTTAATTCTGATATCTACACTCGTTTAAGTAAGTCTGAACGCAGTGCCGAACAAAAAATGAAAGTCGCAAGATTAGTCATTATTGTTGCTGGCGTCTTTAGTAGCTTGGCTGCAATTTGGTTAGTTTTATCTGATGAGTCCGAAATTTGGGATGCCTTTAATAGTCTGATTGGTTTAATGGGTGGCCCAATGACCGGTTTGTTTATGCTGGGTATTTTTGTCAAACGTGCAAATGCAGGTAGTGCAGTTGTCGGGATCATTGTCAGTATTATTGCAGTATTAGCTGCGCGTTATGGCAGTGATCTTAATTTCTTCTTCTACGGAGTGATTGGCGCGATGTCTGTTGTTATTGCAGGAACAATTACAGCACCGCTTTTCGCATCAGCAAAACAAATTTCATTAGATGATAGTGAAACATCAGGAAACTAATAGGGAAAAATCTATGTTATTTGGGCACATATCAGATTTGGCTACAATGCCAGAAATGAATCCCGCGTTGCGTGATGCGGTGGAAAAAGCATTAGCACTTGATCCCGCTTCACTTGCTCCAGGTAGTTATAAAATCGATGGTGAAACGCTATTTATGAATGTAATGACGTTTGAAACACAGCCTCGTGAACAGAAGCGAGCTGAGTTACACCAGCGTTATATTGATATTCAAATATTGCTTAGTGGTGAAGAAATTATTGATTTTGGTATACAGGGTTCTGCTCAAAGTGTAACGCCTTATAATGAGGCTGATGATTACCAACTAACCGATACAATAATAGGTCAACAAACCTTAACGCTTTCATCAAGCATGTTTGCTGTTTTTATGCCCTATGAACCTCATAAACCAGGAATTTCGGCTGAAAAGGGTGCAAACACACTGAAGAAAGTCGTTGTTAAGTTAGATGTCACTGCATTGACTGACTAATAATTACTATTTTTATTAAGCGCTTTATTTCTGATGTATCAGTAAGTTGTATTCTGATGCTATTAAGGAATAAAGCGTTTTTTATTATCATATTATTGTATGAGCAAGGCTTTTTTTAACCTGTTGGAATTGGTACTCTTGTTGGCAGAATTTTTTTCCGTGTATCTTCTGCAACCAAGGATAATCTCCATGACAGAACAGGCAACGACTCGATTAAAGCCGGGTAAAATACTTGATACGCTAGGCGCAATGAAAAATAGTCTAACGCGAGTATCACAGCGTATTGCAGACTATATCCTGTTCCATCCTACAGAAGTTACTCAACTCTCTATTGCTCAACTTTCACAAGCGACAAAAGCGGGTGAAGCGACGGTTGTGCGTTTTTGCCGTACATTGGGTTATAAAGGGTTTCAAGATTTTAAAATGGATTTGGCGATTGAAATGGCGACCTCTGATAATGAAGAGTCACCTATTCTTGATGCAGAAGTGACCCATCAAGACGATATCCATACCATTGGTTTAAAACTTCAAGCAACGATTAATAACGTACTATCAGAGACATTGAATCTGCTCGATATGAAGCAAGTTCAAGGTGCTGTAAATGCTTTATTATCAGCAAATTATATTTTTATTTGTGGTGTTGGCTCTTCAGGAATTACAGCAGAAGATTTAAAAAATAAACTTATGCGAATTGGTTATCGTGTTGATGCTGTTACAAATAACCACTTTATGTATATGCAAGCTTCGTTATTAAAACCAGGCGATGTGGCTATTGGAATTAGCCATTCCGGTAATTCTCCTGAAACGGTCCATGCTCTTAAATTAGCTAAAGAAGCAGGAGCCAGCACGATCGCATTGACTCATAATTTAGGCTCACAAATTATGGAGTATGCTGATCATCATTTAATTAATGGTAACCGACAAGGGAAACTGCAAGGTGACTCTATTGGTACAAAAACAGCACAACTCTTTGTATTAGATCTTCTTTATACGCTATTAGTGCAAGCTCAGCCTGATATGGTTAAAGAGCAAAAATTGCGAACATTGAATGCGTTAAAACAGACTCACTCCGCATAAGTTTATCTCTACATTGTGTGATTTTTAGTGAAAATTGGCTAAAGATCACACTTTCATTTTTCTCTTCCTTTAATGCTCATTTCGTTATTGCGTTCTGAAGTATTGCTCCCTAATATAGAGTTAAGCTCCATAAAATTAATAGAAAAGAAATTAACCTCCAAAGGAAGTTATCATGAACAAACTCTCTGGACTGATTGCCGCACCTCATACTCCTTTTGCAACTGATGGTAGCGTTAATTATTCTGTCATTGATGAAATAGCAAAACACCTAATTGCAAGTGGTGTGACAGGTGCTTATGTATTAGGAACAACAGGCGAAGGTATTCATTGTTCTGTTGAAGAACGTAAGAAAGTAGCTGAACGCTGGGTTAATGCAAGTCAGGGTAAACTTGATCTTATTATTCATACAGGTGCATTAAGTATTGCTGATACGCTAGAACTTGCTCGCCATGCCGAAACCTTAGATATCAAAGCAACATCCGTTATTGGCCCTTGTTTCTTCAAACCGGGTAATGTTGATGATCTTGTAGAATATTGTCGTTTGGCCGCTGCTAGCGCACCTTCTAAAGGTTTTTACTATTATCACTCCACCATGTCAGGTTTAAATATTGATATGGAAAAATTCCTACAAGTAGCGGGTAAAACAATACCTAATTTATCTGGTATGAAATTTAATTCCCCGGATATGTATGAATTCCAGCGTTGCTTACGCGTAGATGGCGGAAAGTACGATGTTCCATTTGGTGTTGATGAATTTATTCCTGCTGGATTAGCCTGTGGTGCATCAAGCGCTGTCGGTAGTACATATAACTATGCTGCGCCATTATATCTTGAAATTATTGAAAAATTTAAAGCTGGTGATCATGAAGGCGTTACCGCTTGCATGGATAAAGTAATTGCGATTATTCGTGTTTTAGTCGAGTACGGCGGTGTTGCAGCTGGAAAAGTAGCAATGCAGTTACATGGTATTGATGTAGGCTCTCCTCGTCGTCCACTACGCCCAATGACCGCAGAGCAAAAAGCCGATGCATTAGCGAAGTTTAAAGCGGCTGATTTTCTGTAATCAATTTAGCTTTAATTGAATTATTTATAGATAGACCCATTTTTTAACATCTCTCCCCCTTTGATGTGACAGTGGCTTTTAGAAGAAAGCCACTTTTTTATTATTGACTCTAAAACTTGATTTTAAATGCCACTCAAACCAAAGTACGAGTTACTATTTTATTCTTATTAAGGTGTACGGATGGCATACGAATTCCTGACACAAGCAACACTCAAAAAACTGGCAACGGGTGAAACTTGGCAACGGCAATTAAATAACGAAAGTATTATTGATGTCAGCTTAAATGCAGGGCAATTAATGATTTCTCAGCCTGAAGTTGAGGAAAGCTTTATTCCTTTTAGTCAGAAACTAATAGCTTATTGCGAACAGCTTGCGCTTAAATTTCCCTTTATTGAATTTACTCAGCAACAAGAATTTCACTCCACATTATTAACGATTTTTAATCAACAAAATGAGCAGTTTAAACTGCAACGGCCCGTATTATTATCGTGGTGTCATGAGATTGCAAAAACCTTTAATCAAATAAAAAGTATCGAAATTTTATTTAATAACGTTGTACTTACATCCAATGGTAGTTTGATATTAACGGGTATCTCAGAGGAATTAACACGCTTTAGGCAGCAGATTTATCAGCAAATCCCAATTGAGAGTGCACTTCATAAAGACATTATTCATATCACGCTTGGGCGATTAGGTGAAAATACGTCATCAACAGAAATGAAGCAGCTTTATGATGAGTTAGAGCAAAACCGATCATCATTAATGCATCATACTATTAATACCCCAATCATTATTCGACATCCAAAATTTGTGGTAAGCAAAGGTTCGCTTTCATCTGAAGTGCAATTAGGTTTAACGATGGAATTTAATCAGTTATGGCCATTTCGGTGCTATTAATATTAAGTATTAAATAGCTATTTATCTTTTTGTGACTAAAGCGATATAGCTAATTAGTATATAATCCAGCGATTCTTTTTATTCGGATTATGTGTTTGGATTATGAATGTCAAATATCGTGCTGATGTAGATGGTTTAAGAGCGGTCGCTGTTATTCTGGTTATCCTTTTTCATTTGGATAATCGCTTAATTCCGTCTGGGTTTATTGGTGTTGATATTTTTTTTGTGATCTCTGGTTTTTTGATTTCGCTGATAATTAAAACTTCATTGTCACAAGGTAATTTTTCATTTCGTGATTTTTATAATCGTCGATTATGGCGATTACAACCACTTTATCTTGTTGTATTAATTTCAGTTCTAGTGATTTCTGGGCTTTTTTACCTACCTAGTGATTATTTAGATATTACAAATAGCGAGAAATATGCCTCAGCCTTTCTCTCTAATAAATATTTTGCGAGAGCGACAACCAGCTATGCAGCGCAAGATGCACTCTTTTTACCGTTATTGCATACATGGTCTTTAGCGATAGAGTGGCAATGGTATCTTTTTTTACCTTTTGCACTTTATTTTCTACATAAAATCAATGCAAAAGAAAGGATTAATCATTTTTATCTAGTGGTGTTAGTCACTGCTATTTCATTTATTCTGGTGTTTTATTACCAAAAAGATCAACCGAAAAACTACTACTATTTTAGTACGCGGATATTCGAATTTATGTTGGGAGCTTGTGTTGCCTACTTCCCAACAAAGATAAAACCTAATCAAAGAATAAATGACGTTATTAGCTTAATTGCGTTAGGTGTTATTGTTTGGGTTGCATTTCAAAACGATATTATTGCAGGTTATCCGAACCTTAATACGTTGTATGTTTGTCTTGGTGCTGCGCTAATCATTTATACCGGACAACATGGAAGCATTATTGAAAAAATACTCTCACTAAAGCCAATCGTGATTATCGGGTTATTATCTTTCTCTCTCTATTTATGGCATTGGCCATTATTTGCAGTTGCACGTTATATTGGTGTGTTTAATACAGAACTGCAAAAGGGATCGATGTTAGCATTAACCTTATTGCTATCGATTAGCTCTTATTTTCTGATTGAAAAACCGTTTAGAAGAAAGCGCTTAGCCTTTAAATATTCCATCACTCTCTTATTAATTATTCCTATTTTATTTGCTTTTGGGCTAAATGCATTGAATGAAAAATATCAAGGTATTGGAGCAAGGCTTGGTCAAAATTACGTTAATTTAGAAGAAAAATTGAATCAGTTTGATTATCCCAATCGAACTAAATGTATGAATTTTGAAGCCACTGATCCAGATAAAATGTGCCATATTGGTGAAGTAGGAAGTCAGAAAAAAGCCTTTTTATTTGGTGATTCTCATGCAAATCATTATTGGGGCTTTATGGATATTTTGGGTAAAGACGCCAAGATAGATGTATATGCACAAGCAACTTCATCGTGTATTACGCTTCCTAATATTTATCTTTATGACTGGTCTAATCATAAAAATACAGTTTATCAACGTTGTTACGATCAAACGGCGAAATATTATCAACTTATCAAGAATAGCCACTTCGATTATGTAATATTTGGGCAAGTTTGGAATAACTACGCGTCAAATCATGTCATTAATAAGATAGGTGATGTTAGAACCGTTGAAGAGTCTCGCAAACGTGTTGAGAAAGCGATGCGTGAAGCTCTTGATATGATTATTGCCACGGGCGCTAAACCTGTTTTTATTAAAACAGTCAATTCTATGCCAAGTGGTTTTATGACCTGTTTTTATGAAAATGCAAAATTAAGAAAGGATTTTGCAGATAATAACTGTAACCCAAAAAACTATAAAGGTGAGGGAAACACATGGATGAACCAGTTATTTGCCAAGTTAAAAAAGGACTATCCGACTTTAATTATCATCGACCCTAAAGACGTGCAGTGTGATAAAAATGTCTGTCTAACCGATATAGAAGGTGTGCCAGTTTATCGTGATGTAGGACATATTACAGACTATGCTTCAACAATCTTTGGCATGATGTATTTAGAACGTTTTGGTAATCCGTTAGTCGTGAAAAATCCTTAATAAGACAATTAATCGATCATCAAAATAATAAAAAAGTGCGCAGTTATCTTAGATAAAGCGCACTTTTTATTTTTTGAGTATATTAATGATCCAAAGAAACAGAATGAACATGTTCAAGCTGTTTTAATGAGCAATAAAATTCGGGTAAGGTAATTTTTTGCCGAACTAACAGTTTCAAGTTCACTTCAACGCGCTCTTTTTTAATATCGCGAATAGTCAGATTCTCAATGACATCTTTATGGCTTTTTAAATACTCAATTAAAAGAGGAACACCGCTTTCATGAGTAAATAACATGCGCACTTTAATCTTACCTAAGCGTTGGTTTTTCATCTGAAATAGCACCACTTGCGGGCTAAGTTGAATAGCCATAAAAAAGAGAACAGTCACAATCATGGCATGCCAATAAAAACCTGAACCACAAGCAATACCCACACCTGCTGAAGCCCATACTATGGCTGCGGTCGTCAGACCTGAAATTGCATCATCACGTCGATGTAATATAACGCCAGCGCCAAGAAAGCCGACACCGCTGATAATTTGTGCCGCTAATCTCATGGGATCACTACGAATATTGTCTGAAATATTGGCGTAATATTCTGCAGATTGAATAGAGACAATGGTTAATAAACAACTGGCAACGGCAATAATGACACAGGTTTTAAAACCGACAGGTTTTCCCTTTGATTCACGCTCTAAGCCAATAAGGCCACCCAAAATAAAGGCGGCCAGTAATTTAGCGATACTTGATAGTGATAAAGGGCCAATGCTGCCAACAAACTGAATTAATGCGTCCACGGTTTGCTCCTAACGTTGGCCTATTATTCTAAGACTAAGGAGTTACTGCACCTTCTGGTGCTTTCTTGTCTTCGTTATTTTTCTTTTTACTCACATCATCTTTAAAGAAGAAGATAAAGAATAGGGTGACAACGGCGGCAACGATTGCTGGATATATCCAGAATGTTGACCACTGTGGTAATGCAGCATCACCTGTTTCTGTTACGGTTGAATTAAAGATTTGACCACAAATAGTGGAAGCAAATAATAAGCCGAAACCATTAGAGACAATAAAGCGTAGGCCTTGTGCTTGAGCACGTATTTCCGGTTTGGCTTTGCGGTCAACATAGATATCACCAGCAGTAAAGAAGAAGTCCCAACATAATCCCTGTAACATTAATCCGATAACGATAAAATAAAACTCTGTATTTACCGCGGCATAAGAGAAGAATATTGAGCGAATGATCCAGCTAACAGCACCTAAAAGTAATGTAATTTTGAAGCCAAACTTCATTAAGAAGAATGACAATACGAACATAAACAGAACTTCACAGGCTATACCTATTTGCATAATAGACGCCGCGTTATTAAAACCTAATGCTTTAATAAAAACGGGAATATAAGCGGAGTAAGCTGTTTTTGGGATCATTAAAATAAAGATACTAAACATTAAGATAGCGAAATAACGATCTTTAAATAATGAAAGCGCATCTAAACATAAAATATCACGAGTAGAGAATGGCTTACCTTTTGCTTTCGGTGGCGTGTTAGGTAAGGTAAAGCAGTAGAAACCAAGTAAAACACCCACAGCAGAAGCGATATACCAAGTCATCGTACTACCAGAGAAGCCCATTTCACCTAATATAAATCCGATAGCCATAAAACCAAACGTACCGAATACACGAATAATAGGGAAATATTTCACGCCATTAATATGGGAGAAACTAATACTATTTGAAAGCGCAGTTGTTGGATAAAATAATAATCCAATAATGAAAATTAAGAATAAAGTCATGCCACTGTTTTGTGCTTCAATAAATTGAGGAACACAAATAATGACTGCGGCATTAATTAAATGAAGGATGCCCATGACTTTTTGTGAAGCAAAGAAACGGTCAGCCACCATACCAATAAATAATGGGGAGATAATGGTAGCGACACCTAATAAAGCGTAGGCATTACCAATAATGCTTGCCATACCATAGCTACTTAATACCAGCCCCATAGTCATATTCCACGCACCTTGCATGAAATATTGCACAAACATCATTATCAGTAAGCGAGAGGTTATTTTCATATCCATCATCGTTCTCCTCTTAATTTGTTTCTAACGTTAATCCGTCGTAGGCAACGCGGATATTATGAGGAGCACAAACAGCTTCTAATTCGTGATGAAGCAATTTGCCGCTATGTGAAATATGCGAAACGGCAATTTGTGTATCTTGATGTAAACAACCTTGCTGTTGCAGTTTTTCTTTCGCTGCAAATACCGTTTCTAGGCTCATATGATTATCGGTACGATCTTTACCATTGAGTCCATAAGTACATTCAAAAACAACGATATCTAGTGGTTTATTTTCTAACCATTTCCATGTTAATTCAGGGAACCAACCAGAATCATGTCCATAGAAAATAACCTTGCCATCTTTCTCAATATGATAAACATAGCAAAGTTCCCATTTCGCATGATTAGCGAGTAATGGTGTAATTTTATAGCCATTTCTTTCAACAGTAACAAAAGGAATTAAGCAGTGAAAAGCAAAACGCTCTTTGCTGTAACCAGGTAAAACTTCGATACAACCATTAATCGCGCGATCATTACCAAAAATATGAAGAGGATGGTTAATTTCAAAACCATAACCTTCCATTCGGCTAAACAAATCGCCAACATTGAAATGATCTGGGTGAGTGTGAGTGAACAGAAGGCTTTCAAAGTTGGTAGCATCCATTCCATCACGCATTAATTGGTAACTAAATGTAGGTGATACGTCGATTAACATAATGTCATCGACAATGGCAGAAGAGTGAGTTCTGATATCTTTCCCACCCAGTTCTCTTGCTTTCAGGCAGTGTTCACAACGGCAGAAGGGATTGGGTATGCCTTCTGAGGCAGCCGTCCCTAAAAAATGAAGTTTCATAAGAAATCCCCTTATCCTATTGTTTTATTATGATTTTATTAATTATCTGGTGTTGGCTATCTATAAGTTATAGATTAATTTGAACGTTCCAATAATAAAATGATGAAAATCATTTGCCAATAAATGAAGATCAGATCAGTGATCTCATTCAAATTAAATTTCTTATCATATTGATTAATATTGATATAGCTTTTAATTGATATTGATAATCATTTATTTTTGATAAGTAATAAACGCTTGTTTTATAAACAAATTAAAAATGGAACGTTCAAATCAATTAGCAGTAGTCGCGATAAATAATTCAGGTATGCTAGTGAAAGCAGAAATTGAGATGGAAAAAGGTCAATGGCAACGATTAAAGATATTGCAAAATTAGCGGGTGTCTCTCATGGAACAGTTTCTAACGTATTGAATAAACGTGGAAATGTGAGTGTTGAGAAAATTGAAGCTGTGTATCAAGCCGCCAAAAAAATGGGCTATCAATTAAATACGCAGGCTCAACTGTTAAGAACCAATAAAAGCCATAAAATTGCCATACTTCTACCTCAATTAGTCTCTGAAAAATATGCCGTTTTCTTTAATTCCTTAAGACAGTCTATTGCTCACTTTCCTGAGGTCACTTACGATCTTTTTTTAACTGATGATCTTGAAACTACAGAATTAGAGGCGTTACAGAAAATTGCAGCAGGTGGCTATAAACAAGTGATCACTGTTAGCTGTCTCAAAGATGCAAATATCTATTTTGACACGTTAAAATTACCGCCTTCTCAAGTTGCATTTGTTTATCGTGAACCTCTAAATACTCAACGATATTTCACACTCGATTTTGCTCAAGCAGCAGAAGCTATTTGCCAACAGATTGCAAAAACGACAGGTAAATTAGTGGGTATTTTTATGGGAAGTAGCGACTATTTAAATAATCAAAACTTTGCCAATGAATTACAAAATCGACTTTTAGAGAAGGCACCCAATAAGAAAAATGTGGTGCTTTGTGCGTCAGATGAAGAGAGTTATAAAATTGCGTTTGATTTCTTTTCTATGGAGCAAATCCCAGACATATTTATTGCTCAAGATATAGAGAAAGCACGTTATTTAACACAAGCCAGTTATTTCGGTAGCCATTATGATTGCCCTCCTATTTTTGCATTGAGCGACAATATTCCACCTGTACTAAAAGGGTTGTATTACTTTCCAATGAATTACGCTCAACTTGGGTTAGAAGTCATGGATGCATTAATGCAAGAAGAAGATGAAGGTGAAATAACTGAAAAGAATGTGACTTGTGTGCGTAATCAAAGTGACCATCTTTATACTTTAACTCCGGCAGTTATCAGTGAAGATAAAGCGGATATCAGTCTTAATTTACTGATTTTACCTAGCCCTTCAACCAGTGCATTAAAAAAGCTATTACCTCATTTTTATCGCCAAACAGGCATTAAAGTTAATTTAGCGATACACCCTTACGATGAAGTTTATCAAATATTAAGTCAGTTACATTTGCACCCATATTATGATTTATTGCGTATTGATATGGCTTGTTTTCCTTGGTTTGCAGAAAGAATATTACGGCCATTAGATAAAATCGGTAACGGATTAACAGACTTATTAAATAATTTTTCACTGCCTACTCAGCAGAAATTTAGTTTAGTGAATAATGTTGCTTACGCCATGCCTTTTGATGCCAGTGCGCAACTTTTGTTTTATCGGAAAGATTTGTTTGAAGATCCTATTTTAAAAAGAATGTATTACGAAAAAACAGGTAATGAGTTAACCGTACCGACAACATTTGAAGAATACGATAATGTGACGCAGTTTTTTACTGAACAACATGAAGAAGGACAATTAAGTCGTCCAATGGGAGCTTCAACAACATTGGGTAGTGCAGGGCTGATCGCAACAGAGTATTTATTACGTTATTACGCAAAAGGCGGGTGTTTAATAGGAAGTCATAATATTCCTAGATTGGAAATGCCTTTAGCAGGTGAAATATTAGAAGAATATTTAAAACAGTTGTCGATCACGGAGAATATTCATAATAAGTGGTGGAGTGAGTCGGTTAGACAATTTGAGCAAGGGCATCTCGCTATGCTTATCGCTTATATGAATTTATTTAACGATGTTGCTCATAGCAATATTTTACCTAAAACAGGTTTTGCACCTGTACCGGGAAGTATTCCGCAATTAGGCGGTGGCGTATTAGGGGTTTCGCGTTATAGCCAAAAATCACAATATGCAGAGCAATTTTATCGTTGGCTTTATTCCCCAATGGTTATGGATCACCTAATTTTATTAGGTGGAAACAGTAATCATCAAAATTTCAGTCATAACCAAGAAATTAGCCATCGTTATCCGTGGATGACATTGGCTTATCAAGAAATTAATAAGGGAATACGAGAATCATCAGTACCAAATGGCAAATTATTTAATTTACGCCAAGCAGAAACGATTATTGGGCAAGGTATTACTAATGTCGTTAATAATATTATGACGATAGACGAGACGATCGAATATATAAATCAGCGTTTGTTAATAGATACTCAAGGTGAGCGGTAGGTTTTACGGACCACTATAAAATAGCAGGGGATGATAAAATCCCCTGTATGTGAACTCTTATTCACCCGCTAATGCTCTTGGAAATAATAAGTTGTTTTCTAAGCTAATATGATTCATTAAATCGTCAATAAACTCATTAATACCATTATAAAGTACTCGCCATGTGGTGCAGGCTTCAGGTGGTGGTGTGACGTTTTTGGTAATAAATTTAATCACTTCAACAATTTCACCTGCATCATCATGTTCGTGTTCCATAACACTAATAGGAGCCCCAGCTTGGCTTCCCAATCCATTCTTTATCATAGGAAAGAGAATACGTTCCTCTTTCATCATATGGCTTGTTAGCTCTTCTAATAATAGTGTTAATTGGCGAGATAACCCTTTAGGGACAGTCGGTTTTGCTTCATGAACTCGTTCTACTTTTTCTGCTTGTAGAATAAGCTCCGGTAATTGTGCTCTGTGTTTGTCATGATAACGAACAATAATAAAATCAATAATTTCACTCAATGGTGCTTGTCGCCAATCTTTTTCTAATGGCTGTTCTGAAAGGGCAATTAATTTACTTTCAATTTCATCAATGTTGAGTCCTGCTTTCTCCGCAGATTTGCTTAATGTTCTTTTTCCTCCACAGCAGAAGTCGAGGTTATATTGGCGGAATATGGCACTGGCGCCAGAAATAGAGAGAGCCAGTTGGCCTAAAGGTTGATCACGTAAGTTCATAATTTCCTCGTCATACTTCAAGTTGCAGCGTTGTTGACTGCATTCATTCGCACTAGTCACATACTATTGTATGCTCCTAGCGGCTCGTTCATTTGTCGCCTAGCTGCACCTCGAATTATTTAGAGTGTTTCCTCGTCATACTTCAAGTTGTAGCGTTGTTGACTGCATTCATTCGCACTAGTCACATACTTATGTGTGCTCCTAGCAACTCATTCACTTGTCGCCTAGCTGCACCTCGAATTATTTAGAGTACCTACTCGTCATATTTCAAGTTGCAGCGTTGCTGGCTTTGTTTAGGGATATCACTATTCAAGTTATAGCGTTGCTGATTTTGTTTAGCGATATCACTGTTTAAATTAAGCGGACAGCGTTCTTAATAATGCAAAAGCTTCTTTTACTTGCTCTTCTGTGACCACAAAGGCGCGTAATACGTCGTTTTCATCAAAGCCTTTGGCGATAACACCCGATTGTGTTGTATTAATATTCCACGTTAAGTCATTACGAGCAGTTTCACCGGCAAGATGTAGTGGCATTAACGGTGTTTTCACCCGAATAATCATCGGTGGTAAATTAAGAGGTGCATTGTTTTCGCCCACAAGTGATTTTGCTAAATGCATCGCACTTAATTGTATTGGCTGTAAAAAGGGTAATAAATTACCGTTGATTTGTGCACAATCGCCCAAGGCATAAATATCGCTATTACTGCTTTGTAGATATTCATTCACAATAATCCCACGATCAGTATGCAAACCTGCAAGATGGGCAAGCTCTATATTTGGCGTGAGTCCTGTGGCAGCAATAACACAATCAACGGTTAATTGATGATGCTGGTTAAATGTCGCTAAAATACCGTTATCAGTTTGTGTTAATGACTGTAATGGTGATTTCAGCATTAATCGCACACCAATTTCAGTGAGGCTAGATTGCAAGCGTCCACTGAGATCGGAGGGGATCAGGGAAGATAATAATTGTCCTGAAATATCTGCAAGGATCACTTCTTTACCTGCCCGACTAAAGTCCATCGCTAATTCAGTACCAATTAAACCTGCACCTAAAATTAATACGCGCTTAGCTTGATGAATTTGTGCTTCATAAGTTCGATATTCTTGTTGGCTATTAAGCGTAAACATTAACTCATGGCCCGAAATAGCAGGGCAATAAGTTTTAGCGCCAGTCGCTAATACCAATTTATCGTAATACCATTGCTCACCTTGAGTGCTCTGAATACGTTTTTCATCCGTATTAATATCAACAATTTGTGTATAAGGATAAATGGCTAGTTGATATTGTTGCGCAAAGTCTTCAGCTGTTTGTTTTGTTAGATCATCCGCATTTTGAGCCTGACTAATAACATGGCTTAAATCCGGCTTGTTATATTCATCAATGCTGTCTGAGGCAATAAGGGTAATGGGAATATCTGCATTAAATTTGCGAATATTTTTGACTAATTGGCGCGCAGCAAACCCCGCACCAATAATCACAATCCCATTATTGAGAAGATCTGTACTCATTTTGCCTCCTTTGCAAGCGCATCAAAGACATCTTTTCCTAATGAGCATTCAGGACATAAGAAGCTATCAGGCACTTCGCTCCACGGCGTATTAGGTTGAACATTTTGCATTGGTTCACCTATTGCCGGATCGTAAATCCATTGGCACACACTACATTGCATACGTGGACCTAAATCGATAGCTTCAACACTTGTGGTAACTTCAGGTTGTGATGAGGTTGTACAACAAGATTGGGTCGCAGGAAGTGGCGCTAAAGCCCATTGACGTGCAATTTCACGGCCATACTCACGACAAATCTCTTGTGCTTGCATGTCTGGACGCCATTTGGTTTTTAGCGCTAGTGCGGTTTCAAATCCAGCATCCATTAAGCGGGTTTGAATACGGTCAACGGCACCACCATTCCAACCATAACTCCCAAAAGCAGCGGCTTTTTTATTACGAAAACGTAAGCCCGTCATCTCTTCAAGCATGGCGGCAATTTTTGGCATCATGACATTATTCATTGTTGATGAGCCAACAAGCACGCCTTTAGAACGAAATGCACTGGTGATAATGTCATTTTTATCACTTTTGGCGACGTTATAGCTTTTTACAAACACGTTAGGATCAATTTCATTGATACCTTGTGCAATGGCATCTGCCATCATACGGGTATTGTTAGACATGGTGTCATAGAAAATAGTGATGCGATCTTCTTGATAGTCTGCTGCCCATTTTAGATATAATTCAACGATTTGTGTTGGATTATCACGCCATACTACGCCGTGAGAAGTGGCAATCATATCGACAGGTAAATTAAAGCCTAAAATTTCATTAATCTTGGGTGTTACAAGGCGGCTAAATGGTGTCAATATATTGGCGTAATAGCGTTGGCATTGCTCAAATAATTCTGTTTGGTCAACTTCATCGTTAAATAAACGTTCATCACAATAGTGCTGACCAAAGGCATCATTACTAAATAAAATCGCGTCACCCGTTAAATAGGTCATCATGCTGTCAGGCCAATGTAGCATTGGCGTTTCAACAAAAATCAATTGCTTACCATTGCCAATATCAAGGCTATCGCCTGTTTTAACGATATTAAAATTCCATTCAGGGTGATGGTGATGACCATTGATTGAATCAATCGCATTTGCTGTGCAATAAATTGGGGTATTAGGAATAAAAGACATCAGCTCAGTAAGTGCGCCAGCATGATCTTCTTCTGCATGATTAATAATAATGTAATCAATCTCTTCCAGATTAATTTGAGCTCGTAAATTTTGTACAAACTCGCGACTAAATTTATGGTCAACTGTATCAATAAGGACATTCTTTTCTTCACGTATTAGGTAGCTGTTATAGCTACTTCCTAATAATGTTTTATATTCAGTACCATGAAAATCACGAACTTCCCAGTCACGTTGTCCAACCCAATTAACATTATTTTTAACATGAATAGCCATTTTGTATTGTTCCTTCTCATTAATCTTTTCATAGGGATATGTATAGATATAATCAAGAAGCGTGCCAGTTTTTATCTTGTTGTTTTAACTGGTTTTTTATTTTTGTGGTAATTTAAATATTGTCAATATGACTATCTTTATCATGTCAAAATGACCATAATAACAGTCATAATGACTATGAGGTGTTTTTATGGGCTTTTCCGTTGATGTACTGGCTAAAATTGCCATTGAGTTACAAAAAGATGTGGGTCATCAAGATAGGTTTCAGCGACTGGTGACCACGCTTCGGCAAGTGCTAAATTGCGATGCAGCCGCATTGCTTCGTTATGAGCCTCATCAATTTATTCCATTAGCCATAGATGGTCTTGTACCTGATGTTTTAGGTCGTCGATTTTTACTTGAAGGGCATCCTCGCCTTGAAACTATTGCGCGTGCGGGAGACGTGGTTCGCTTCCCTGCGGACAGCGATTTACCCGATCCTTATGATGGACTTATCCCAGATAGAGAGCATTTAAAAGTTCATGCTTGTGTGGGATTACCATTATTTGCAGGGCAAGATTTAATTGGTACGTTAACACTTGATGGAATGGACCCTCATCAGTTCGATACTTTTAGTGATGAAGAATTACGTTTAATTGCTGCATTAACCTCTGGTGCATTAAATAATGCGTTATTGATTGAGCAACTCGAAAATCAAAATATGTTATTTACGCCAACCAATACGTTTAAGCCTACAGTAAAAACAGAAATTATTGGTTTATCGCCTTCGATGATGCAACTGAAAAAAGAGATAGAAATTGTTGCCCCCGCAGATATGAATATTCTAGTGAGTGGAGAAACGGGAACGGGTAAAGAGCTGGTGGTAAAAGCCATTCATGAAATGTCTAATCGTGCAGATAATCCGTTAGTCTATTTAAATTGCGCGGCACTTCCTGAGAGTGTGGCAGAAAGTGAATTATTTGGGCATGTGAAGGGGGCTTTTACCGGCGCAATTAGCCATCGTAGTGGTAAATTTGAAATGGCAGATAATGGAACTTTATTTCTTGATGAAATAGGCGAATTATCATTATCACTCCAAGCTAAATTACTGCGTGTCTTACAATATGGTGATATTCAACGTATTGGTGATGATCGTAATTTACGCGTTAATGTGCGTGTATTAGCGGCAACGAATCGTGATTTATGGGAAGAAGTATTAGCGGGAAATTTTCGTGCCGATCTTTTCCATCGGTTAAGCATTTTTCCTTTACATGTTCCGCCATTACGAGAAAGAGATGAAGATATTTTGCTATTAGTAGGTTATTTCTGCGAGCAATATCGTCAGCGTTTTAATCTCACGCAAGTGATTATTAGTCCTGAATTACGTCTTTATTTATTACACTATTCTTGGCCAGGCAATGTGCGTGAATTAGAACATACCATTCATCGAGCAATTGTGTTGGCAAGAGCTGGAAATAAAACCGATAGCCTTATCTTACAAGTTAGCCATTTTGCTTTAGGGGCTGAAAATCCAGTTCACTCTACCTCTCAAACGTTACCTCCCGAAGACAAAAATCTAAAAGAAGCAACGGATGAATTTCAGCGAGATTTAATTAAACAAGCATTGCTACGTAATAACCAAAATTGGGCGGCAACGGCGCGAGAATTATCACTCGATCCCGCTAACTTACGTCGTTTAACCAAACGATTAGGATTAAAGTCGTCATAATTTAAAAAGAAATGTCTTAAACGAAAAAAGGTAATTTGGGTGCGTGGTCCAAATTACCTTAAATAATTATGTTAGGATGATAAGTTGTTAATAAATTTCTATTTTCTGAATGCGTTCACCGTGATGGTTACCAGTTCTGTTAATGTGCTATAAAATTGGCCATACCCACTCATTTTTAATTTATTTAAATAGTGAGGTAGCCATGTGGTCAAATGAAGGGATAATAATTCATTAACCGCTTCTTCTCTGTTTTCTGATGCTAATACCGCAGCTTGAAATAACATCAAACCGATATGATCAACAGGCTCTGGAAAAGGCGTGTTTACTTTTAAGCGTTCCCGTTTTAAAAACTCACTCAGTGCAAGGGTAGAATCCCCTTGTAATAAGCCTTCAGGATCTAAATAGACTGAGCCCCAAGGGGGGGCTGGCAATGCATTAGGACCAACAAAAAGATTTTGCCATTGGGTTTTTAATTGCTCTGTATCGATAGAAACAGAATCAATTAAACGTTCACACAAGCGGCTTTCAATTTTACAAGGCCACTGTGCTGCAAAATCCCCAGTTTTAAAAAAGTTGAGTGCCGTTTTATTGGTGTCATCATCAGGTGGGAATAAATAACAAATTCCCAATAAATTAAATGCAGCCGCATAATAAGAGAGTCTGCTCATAATTTTTGATACTTCCTTAAACAAACCCCAATTAATGAGGTTTGTTTTTTATTATTTAAACAACAAGCTCAATTACAATTAGTGAATTGAGTAGAAAACATAACGCAACATAAAGTCAGCGATAATCGCGATAACGCAACCAAGTGCAAAAATAGACTCGGTTGTTTTACCTTGATTTTTAGGGGCTAGGAATTTCACTAAACTATAGCCACAAGCCAATACTGCAAAGGTTGCTAAGATCCAGCATGTAGTACGTAATGAACAAATGGAGTAATACACTTGAATAGGTGATAACGGGAATGTCACCGATTTTTGGCTATATAACGTGCTAGTTAAATATTGCTCATAAAAAGGTTGATACAGTAATCGACCAATTAAGCTAAATGCCATTATTCCCCATAATTGCCATTTCCAGCGCATTGGGAAAGAGTCTTGGGGTATTTCAATACCTAACTTACTGCCTACGCGTTGTAATACTTTGATCAGCAAAAAGAAAATAGCCGCGCCAAGTGTTAACATCGCACCGAAGAACATCACGTAAGTATTAGGATCCATCCATGTCAAAATGGAGGTATGGCGGTAAATCGATGCCATGCAATAAATATCAAATAATCCAATCAGAATGCTGGTGCTTAATAACAGCATTGAGAGTTTGCGAGTGCGCCAGAGCCATAAAAAGGTTAATCCTAGACAACCGACAAAAATAGCAGTGACGGCGACTTCACGACTTAGCCAAGCAGAAAAAACATTTCTAATGGCATTGGGGGCATTTAATGGCACACCTAAGTGAGTAATTGAAGCGATAGAGCCTAAACCAGCTAATCCACAAATAACAAATAAGGCTAACAGCATAAAACGATAGTAGCTTTCTGCATTGAGATAATGAGAAAGGCGACGAGCAAAAAGCCCTGTTGTTAGCGCAAGACCAATGGTCGCATTCATCATAAATGTGAAGATTAATAATGACCATTCATTCATTTTCTTTCTCCCTTATTATTAATTCCGTCATTATTGGCACCCTGATGTGGGTTAATAACAAGGTTTGGATGCGTTATTTCAGGGGAAGGTAAACCCGTGACATAATCTAAATCGCCATAGCGTTCACGCAGTTCATCAATAGGACCAAATTGGATTGCACCTAACGGACAAGTCGCAACACAAACGGGTTGTTCACCTTTTTGCTGTAAATCGATGCAAAAGTCGCATTTTGACATCTGTTTGGTTTCTGGATTCATTTGTGGCGCACCGTAAGGGCAAGACCACGCACAAGCACCACAACCGACACATTTGTCTGTATCTACCATGACAATGCCGTCGCCTTCACGCTTATGCATTGCTGTTGTTGGGCAGTTTTTAACGCAGATTGGGTCATCACAATGGTTACAAGAGATAGATAACGTGTAAGCAAAGACATTATTGACCAGCGCACCTTTAGGATTGCGGGTATAACCGCCGCCAGTGATTTCATAAACACGACGAAATTTGCGTCCAACATCGAGGTTGTTTTTATCTTTACAAGCAACCTGACACGCTTTACAACCTGAACAGCGAGCGCTGTCGATATAAAACCCTAACTGTTTGTTGCTCACAGCGGGATAAACGATAAATTTACTCATGCTTTTGCTACCTCGACCAATAATGTTTGGTGAGCATTGCCGTGTGCCATTGCGGTGCTACGGGATGATGTTAATACGTTGGCACATCCACCTTGATCTATGCCTTTTGCATCAGGTTGCCACCAAGCACCTGCTTGCAGGGCGACGACACCAGGCATAATTCGTTGTGTTAATTTGACGGGAACCATCGTGATCCCACGATCGTTATAGACTTTGACTTTCTCACCTTCTTTGATGTTTCTATCTTGAGCATCTAACGGGTTTAACCAGAGTTCTTGGCGCTGTACTTCTTGCAACCAAGGGTTGGCAAATTGTGTTGAGTTTGCGCGGTTACGCCCTTTCCATGTGATAAGTTGTAACGGGAATTTATCTGTTAACGTATCTTCAGGACCTTCAATGGCGGGAACATAGTGAGAGAGCGCAGGAATATCGACATTATTCATGTCATATAAACGCTTAGAGAAAATCTCAATTTTGCCTGATGGCGTTGGGAATGGATTATTCTCGATATCTTGGATATTTTTCTCAAACGCCACATTTTGAGTATGTGGACGATGTTTTAATAGATGACGACGTTTAACTAATAACTCTTTAAAGGTTGGAATACCGTCTTCAGGGCGTTTAACACTCGCGTCATCAACTAAATATTCAATCCAATCACGGTCAGTCTCTTTGCCTTCGCTAAATTGCTCACCTACACCTAATTTATCGGCAACTTCACGTAACCAATCGTAGTCAGTTCGACGCTCAAATTCAGGCTCAATCACTTTTTCAGAAAGAATAATGTAGTCGCCATAGCTCCATGTACCACCGATATTCCAGCGTTCTAAGAAGCTGGTTTCTGGCAGTAAAATATCGGCGTATTTTGCACTTGGGGTTAGATAGAGATCACTACAAACGATAAATTCTACTTTTGATTCATCTTCAAGTACTTTTGCAGCATGAAGAATATCGGTATTTTGGTTTGTCATGTAGTTACCCGCCATTGAGAAAATCATCTTGATTTCAGTATCAAGTTTCTCGGCGTTCAGTAACCCATTTTGTGGCGTGACTAAATTCTTATCTTCACACGCTTGTACCCAGTTGGTGATATTGATTTTCGCTTTTACTGGGTTAGTTAATAGGCTTGGCCCTGCAATGGTTTTACGCAGTTCAGAGTTTAATGCCATGCCATAACCCGCAGCCCAACCACCACGAACACCGACATTACCAGTGATAGTCGCAAGTAATGTCGCACCACGCGCCGTCCGTTCACCACAAATATGACGTTGAGGACCCCAGCCTTGCATTAATGCCGCCGGTTTTGTCGATGCAT
This sequence comes from Proteus vulgaris, assembly GCF_016647575.1. Taxonomy (GTDB): domain Bacteria; phylum Pseudomonadota; class Gammaproteobacteria; order Enterobacterales; family Enterobacteriaceae; genus Proteus; species Proteus mirabilis_B. The sequence goes on along the minus strand of NZ_CP032663.1, from coordinate 3,959,573 downwards.
ATTCACGAGCTAATTGCTTAATGGTATCTGCTGGGACTTTAGTGATGGTTTCAGCCCACTCTGGGGTTTTCTTAACACCATCTTTTTTACCCATTAAATAGGCAACTAAAGATTCATTTTCACCTACACCTTCAGGCATTTGGTGTTCATCAAAGCCAACTGTGTATTTATCGATAAAGGCTTGATCGTGCAGATTTTCGCTTACGATGACATACATCATCGCATCCATCATCGCGTTATCTGTCGTTGGCAGTAACGGGATCCACTGATCAGCTAAAGAAGAAGCGGTATCTGAATAACGCGGGTCAACGACAATAAATTTAGTGCCGTTTTTCTTCATTTTTTGGAAGAAATGGTTTGAATGACCAAAAATCGTTTCGTTAGGGTTATGACCCCATAAAATCACAAGAGGCGTATTTTCTAACGTATCGAGTGTGCTACCACTGGCGGCTGTACCGTAAGTATAAGGAGTGACCGCAAGGGTATTACCGTTACTGACTGAGTGATAGTTTTCCAGAAAACCGCCTGTGATATTAAACAGACGACGTAACATATTCGCACCAGAGAAAATACCGCCAGTAACACCGGTACTTAAACTCACAAAGCGAGATGCAGGACCATATTGCTGATTAATACGTTGCATATTTTGTGCAATAAGGGTGGTTGCTTCTTCCCAAGTGATGCGTTCAAATTTGCCTTCGCCACGTTTACCAACGCGTTTCATTGGATATTTTAAACGGTCTGGATGATAGACAAATTTACGATAACCACGGCCTCGTACACAGGCACGCATGATTGGCATTTCTTCATCTAAATCAGCATCTGGGCGTGTACTAATACGGGTAACTTTGCCGTCTTTTACATGGGCACGAATGTCACATTTACCGCCACAGTCAAAGCTACTACAAGTTGAAACAACGCGTTCACCATCTTCGGTTGTTATTGATTTTACTGGGATAGCGTTATCTGTTGTCGCAGCAAAAGAGTTTGATGCGAGAAAAGGAAGGGTGACTAATGCTGAGCTCGCTTGAATAAAGTGACGGCGGCTAACATCGTTGAGAATGCTCTTTGTATCACTATCGTGATCGGACTGATTGCTCATAATGAACTCTACCTTAAACATAATAGGCGGATCCCGATATACCCGATACTTGATATAAAGAATGTGCGTGATTTTTCTAGGCTATGAATAAAGGGAATGTCTGGTATCCGCTGCATTATTATTGAATGCATAGATAATTGCAGAATGCTCGAAATAACATCTGCGAGAGGGATAGTAGTTGATTAATCTTTTGCCAACATTCTAAAACCAGACAATGACATTCGAATTTCAGCCTATTTACAAGGGGTGTTAAAAGTTCGTTTTTTGATTGTTAATAGGGTTTGTTAAATAGATATCAAGAAGGTTTAAATTTCACATAAGGTGTTTTCGTTGTTTATTTAAATATATAACGATTTTAATTATATAGGTCATTATTTGCCAGTGTGTAGAGTGTGGGATAACTGCTATATTAAAAGAACGAAAATAAAAAGAGAGTGACCCAAATTGTGAGAAATGTACCTTTAAAAAGCGTTGATTCACTTGACCGAGATGTTATTGCGCTGGGTACAGACTATTTGCCCAATACGTTGTTAGAAACGCATCAACATCGCCGAGCCCAATTTTTATACCCTGCAACGGGTTTAATTGAAGTGAGCACAGATGATGGTGAGTGGGTCATTCCGCCGTCTTGTGGTGTGTGGATCCCACCAGAAACTGGGCATGAAACTCGTATGTTAGATGTGAGTACTCGAAGCTTGTATATCGAGCCTTCCGCTGCTCCTCGTCATAGCAAACAATGTGAAGTTGTCAGTGTTTCCCCTCTTTTTCGCCAACTCTTGCTTGAAGCCGTAGATGTGCCCGCAGAATATGATAAAAAAGGGCGAGATGGACTTTTAATGCAGTTAATCTTATGTGAATTAGCGAAAGCAAAACCGTTACCGTTTTTTGCACCTATTCCACAAGACAGTAAATTAGCTAAATTATGTCGTGATTTTATTCGTAACCCAAAAATAGATTCTTTACCGCAACAGTGGGCAGATAAATTACATAAAAGTGAGCGCTCTTTTAGCCGCTTTTTCCGCCAACAAACAGGAATGTCATTTTCACAATGGCGACAACAAGTCTGTTTATTGAATTCATTAACACAAATCTTATCGGGACGCGGCATCACCGAAATTGCCTTTGATTTGGGTTATAACAGCGCTGGTTCATTCTCGACGATGTTTAAAAAACAGATGGGACAATCACCTTCTCACTTTAGTATGGATGCACTGGATATCGATAGGTTTTAATAAAATAATTATATTATTTCAATTTAAAATGGATGAGTCGGATAAGTTATTAGTTTTAAAAAATAGATATATTATTATTTTAATTTAGAAGTTAATTTTATTTAAATAAGTAAAATCATTCTTCTTAATAAATATTTTATTTATAAAATAGCCCTGTTATCTTGTCGTTGTTATAATGCCATCTCTTTTTAGATGGAATATATTTGTGGGATTAATAATTAAAGAACAGTGTGTTATCGTGAAACATGATTGCTCTGATTGGTTAATAACCCAGCCAGAAGGAAATCCAACCATTGAATATGCTAATGACTTGAAAGTTTATGCTGTTTTTAAACGACAATTTCTTTCTGGTAAACAAAGTCATAATAGAAAACAGCGGTTTTTGGGAGATAACTGTCCTTTAATTTACGCATTAAAAGGAAAAAATGGTTTATATACAAATATTTCAAGTATAAAAAAACTTAATTATAGTTTTGAAATAATTTGCACTAAAATTATGAAGCTAGAATCACAAGGATATCAATTAATAATATCAATACCATCTGCTCATAACATTAGTTATATCATAGCAAAACGGTTGGCAAAAAAATTTAATGCGTTACATTTAACTAATACGCTAAGAAAAATTACAGTTAATAATGCTTTTCAACTGCTTGATAGTGCAAATGTTAATGTTAAAGAAGCTAAAAGCCTCGAATTTAAAATTAAAATACAAGAAAAAGAGGTTGGAAATAATGGTAATTTTTCACTAAAAGGAATTCCAACGAAATATCGGGATATATTTCCACCATTCATTTTAAATGAACACTTATCACTCTCTTATAAACGAATAAGAATACTACTTGTTGATGATCTTATGGCGACTGGAACAACACTAATTACAGCAAGAGAAATAATCGCACAACAATATCCTAATGCGGTTATACATGCTATTTGTCTATTTAGTTCAATGAAACGGCAAAATCAAAGGCTTGATAATATCAAGATAAAAAGATATAAAGATGACACAGAGTGTGCTTGAGTCTCCTCGCTCTCAAAATCCAGATGAGACCCGCGTAAGCACCTGGCTGAGGTCAGCTTGTAAAGAGCAAATATCAGTAGATTAGGCAGCGGCTAATCCTTCAACAGAATTGTTGTCGTAGAGAAATACCGAAAAGGAGAGCGTAAGCTCTCCTTTTACTTTCTAATTTCTACAAAAAATGTGCAGATAGTTATTATTAAAACTATTTTACTCTCGTACCTTATTACGCAAGCAATAAGGCAGAGCCACTAAGCTAAATGCGGTAATAATTGCCGTCGCGGTTAATACCACGAAAAAGGCATTTTCAAAGGCTAAATTTGCTTGAGATATCACAAGAGAAGCAACGTCATTGGGTAATTTCTCTGCCACAATCAACGCTTCATCTAAACTGTCATATACCGCATCATCAACCGTTAATGAATCGGGCAACATCAGTTTTAAGGTGTATACCGTACTCATCAAACTGCCCATAAATGTCACACCAATCACACTACCAAGCTCATAAGCTACATCTTCAATTGATGCCGCCATTCCCGCTTGTCTATCTGCCACACTCAACATAATTGACGTCGATGCCGTGGTAAAAATAATACCTAAGCCAAAGCCGATTAAGAATAAGCTACCAATTAATACCATTGGAGATGTTGTTTGATAAACGGCAATTAGCCACAGATTTCCCACTAAAGTCAGCATAAATCCGGCAATAATTAAGCGAATTTCGCCTAAACGCACCAAGAAATAACCTGCCAATGGAGAAGCCAGTACGGAGCCAATAGGAATGGGTAAAATCACCAGCGCTGCATTAAGTGGGGTAAAACCTGCGACAAGCTGTAAGCGTTGGCTGAGCAGTAATTCAATACCTACAATGATCACCATAGAAAGCACAGCCATTAAAATGCCAATACTAAAAAAGCGGTTTTTAAATAGCCCAAAATCAATCATTGGGTGAGTTTGTTTACGCTGACGTAAGGTAAATAGAGTGAGAAAGATCACTGCAATCACGGTGGCAATCATGGCTTCACTCCACTGTGTATAAGGTTTTCCTATCTCTTTTAAGGCATAAATGGCGCTGATCAAACCCACTAAAATCAGTACTGAGCTTAAATAATCAATTTTATGATCACCATGTCCTGAAAACTTAGGGATAAGCCAAAAAGAAAACGGTAATACAAACAGAACAATGGGAACGTTAATTAAAAAGACGGAGCCCCACCAAAAGTTATTTAATAAAATACCACCAATTAAGGGTCCTAACGCCGCACCGCCTGAGGCAACAGCAGACCAAATTCCGATAGCAATAGCACGCTCTTGTGGATCGCTAAAAACTTGGCGCACTATTGATAGTGTTGCTGGCATACTCATTGCCGCGCCCACAGCTAAAAAACCCCGAGAAGCGATTAAAGCGGTAGCCGAAGGTGAAAATGCTGCGCACAATGAAGCGAGTGCAAATAGCGGTAATCCACTAATAAATAATGTTTTATGACCAATCCTATCTGTGAGCATACCTGCTGCGGGTAATAATCCAGCAACAATTAATGGATAAGCATTCATTATCCAAAGTTTCTCTGATGCACTTGCGTTTAAATCATGAGTTAAACGTGGTAATGCGGTATAAAGCACTGTTACATCAACAACAATAAGAAACAGCATGCTAGATACCAAAAGTAATACTATCCAACGTTTATAATCTTTTATCATAGAAATCTCAGTTATTTTTATGTGTATTATTTTTACTAGCGGCTATAATATAAATCCATACGACCGTATTGAAAAGAGGTTTTTTTATGGGACGTCAAAGAACTATTGATAGAGAAAAACTGCTAGAAGCTATCTTCGATATTGTGATGGAGCAAGGCGCGGCAGCGTTAACGATTGATACTGTTGCAAAAAAAATGGGGATCTCAAAAGGGGGCGTTCAATACTGTTTTAGCAGTAAAGAGGCGATGATTGATGCAATGTTTGATTTCTGGGAAGAGAGTTATGAAACTCAATTTAACAAGATAGTTGAAAGTGATAATTCCCCTGACAATCGTGTCGCTGCACATATCCATGCCACACATCATCACGATAAAGTCTCTTTTGCCAAAGGCGCTAGTTTGATGGCGGCGTTGCTACAAACTCCCGAATATCTACAAAGTACCAAAGAGTGGTATCAACAGCGATTAGCAGGTGTAGATACAACAACAGAAGCTGGAAAACGTGCACGATTGGCATTTTTAGCGACAGAAGGCACCTTTTTATTGCGTTATTTTGGATTAATGGATATTGATGATAATGAATGGCAATCTATCTTTGAAGATATTGATTCAGAGTTACTTCAGCAAGGGAAAAGGCAATAAAAAAGCACGCTGTTAATGAGAAGAACAACATGCTTTTTATTGAAGATAATTGGCTAAATGGCATTAGTAATACATAGCAATTAGCTTATTATCGAGCTCTTTAACGTCAACGGGTGTGTCGAAAATATCTTCGATAATATCCGCTTTCATGATCTCTTTGGGTGAACCGTGATAATACAGTTGTCCGTTACGCATGGCTAAAATATAGTCAGAGTAAACAGAGGCAAAATTGATATCATGAATAACGATAATAATCGTTTTTCCTAATTCATCTGCGGCTTTTCGCAGAAGTTTCATCATTATTACCGCGTGTTTCATATCAAGATTATTAAGCGGTTCATCAAGCATGACATATTCAGTATCTTGGCATAGTACCATTGCAACATAGGTACGCTGACGTTGCCCACCCGATAATTCATCGAGATAGCGATGACGAAATTCAGTCAGATTTAAAAAGGCAAGTGACTCATCAATCACTTTTTTATCGTCGAGCGTTAAACGCCCTTTACTGTAAGGATAACGCCCAAAGCCGACTAATTCTTCTACGGTTAAACGACTAACAAACTGGTTTTCTTGGCGCAGTATTGAGAGATTTTTAGCAAGAACATCGCTATCAGTTGCAGCAACATCCATGCCGTTAACGCTTACCATGCCACTTTCAGGAAGTAATAAACGTCCAATAACAGAAAGTAGTGTGGATTTACCCGCGCCATTAGGGCCAATGATCGAAGTAATACCGCCACGTTGAATTGTTGTTGTTATATTATCGAGAACGGTTGTGTCTTGATAACGTTTTGATATTTTGCTGATTTCAATCATATTAAAGTCTTCTTAACACCAAATAAATAAAGAACATTCCACCAACAAACTCAATCACAACAGAAAGTGTACCTGTCATTTTTAAGCCATACTCTAAAACCAGTTGCCCACCGATTAAGGCGATAGTACCTAGTAGGAAGGCGACAGGCATCAAGAAACGGTGCTGGCTGCTGCCACTGATATGATAAGCAAGGTTAGCCACAATTAAACCCAAGAAGGTTAACGGACCAACTAAAGCGGTAGAAACCGCAACTAAAACGGAAATCAGCAACAGGATATAAGTGGTCTGCTTGCGGTAATTAATACCAAGGTTAATGGCATTTGCTTGCCCTAATGCCATCACATCAAAGCTATAACGCATACGCCAAAGTAAAACACCAACAACCACAATAATCGCTAAAGCACAAAAGATAAGATCAGGCGTAGCGCGGGTGAAAGTGGCAAACATGCGACCTTGTAAGATGGAAAACTCATTAGGATCCATCAAGCGTTGTAATAATGTGGCGGAACTGCGAAATAGAGTCCCTAAGATAATCCCAATCATCAGGACTAAATTAATGTTAAAGCGTACTGAGCTAAACAACCAACGATAAAGTACAACCGAAAATAGCACGAGCAATGTCGATTCTAAGAAGAACTTTGATAGGTTCAGCATCCACGATGCAGGCATATCGCCTTCAAAGAAGACAAACACGGTTTGTAGTAACACAAATAGGGCTTCTAACCCCATAAGTGAAGGTGTCAGAATACGGTTATTCGCGATAGTTTGGAACAATATTGTGGAAACACCCGCAGCAAATGCCACCACAATCATGGTGAGAATAATGTAAGCGCGGTGAGTCAGAATATAAGAGATATTGCCGTTTAGGTTTATCGTCATAAATAACACAATAGATAATAACGATGCCCCTAATAATAACCAGATACGAGACATGGGAGAGAGGCGCATTTTCTTATGTTCGACAGCGCCAGTACATTTGCTAATTATGGATGAATTAACTTTTTGCATAACGTTGCTGCTTTAGTAGTAAGAAAAGGAAAATAATGGCACCCACAGCCCCTAAAATAACGCTGGCAGGAATTTCAAATGGGTAGCGAATAAGGCGACCAATCACATCACACAGTAAAACAATCGCGCCACCACTTAAGCAAACCCAAGGAATGGTTTTACGGATATTATCCCCCATCACTAAGCTCACCAGATTGGGCACAATCAAACCAAGGAAAGGCAATGCACCGACGACAGAAACCACAACGCCACTGATAAGCGCAATGATCGATAATCCTATTATCATGACTTTGCGATAATTCAGCCCCACGTTAATGGAGAACTCTCGCCCCATTCCGGCAACAGTAAAGCTATCTGCAACCCAACACGCCATGATTGCCAGCGCTCCAACAAGCCATAACAGCTCATAACGGCCTTGTAACACGCTTGAGAAATCGCCACTGGTCCATGCATCTAATGATTGCAGTAAATCGAAATATACCGCTAAGAAGATGGTGAGTGCGCCAATAACTGCACTGAGCATAATGCCGACTAAAGGCACTATCAGTGTTGTTTTTAAGGTGATCCTTTGCAGAAGCAACATAAACAACAAAGTACCAAGCAGGGCAAAAACAGTGGCAACCATCATTTTGGTAAAGATGCCAGCAGCTGGAAAGAGCAGCATGACGACTAATAAACCAAGACTTGCAGATTGGGTGGTTCCGGCAAGAGAAGGCTCAACGAAGCGGTTTTGGGTGAGCAGTTGCATGATTAAGCCTGCAACACTAATGGCTCCACCGGCGAGTAATAATGATAGGGTTCTTGGAACACGGCTGATAAAGAAGATATCGCGCATATCGGGATCAGAAAAAAGCGAAGCAGGAGTAATATCTCCTGCGCCGACAAATAGACTGATCATTGAGAGGATAGCGATACCTCCTATCCCCAATGATAAATGGAACGTTTTCATTCAGTTACTTTATTTTTTTTGATCCAATGCCTGATTAATTGTATCCATTAAGCGAGAGTAAGTTTGGATCCCGCCAGAGATATAAATGGAACTTGCATCAAGATAGATAACTTGGTCTTTGTTCCAAGCGTTTACTTTTCTGACCAGTGCATTATCAAGAACTTGTTGAGCTGGTTGTGAATCTTCACGACCAATTGCTGCATCACGGTCAATAACAAACATCCAATCTGGGTTCAGTTTTAACAGTAATTCAGAGTTAACGATGTTGCCGTGAGAACCTGGGCTATCAAAAACATAAGCTGGTTCAAAACCTAATACATCATAGATAAAGCCAAAGCGAGAGCCTGGGCCATAAGCAGAAATTTTACCGCCACTGACTAAAACCACCATTGCTTTACCTGCATCGGGTGTTTTGGCTTTTACGGTATCAATTTTGCTATGGAAATCAGCCAGTAATTTTTTAGCTTGTTCTTCTTTGCCAAAAATTTGACCTAATGTTGTTATGCGTTCAGCAAGGCTTTCAACGAAACGTTTAGGATCGATATCCATTGAAATCGCAGGTGCAATTTCACTTAATTTTGCATACGCATCACGAGCACGACTACCACTTAAAATTAAATCAGGTGCTGTTGTGCTGAGCTTTTCATAGTTCGGCTCAAATAATGCACCTTCATTGATATAGTCGTTCGGATTGGTGTACTTCTCTAAGAATTTTGGTAAATGAACATTCGTTTGTGGAAGACCAACAATAGAAACACCCAATGCATCAATAATATCGAGGGTTTCCATATTCATCACAACCACTTTTTGTGGATGTGCAGGGATTTCAGTTGTCCCTTGGAAATGTTCAATCGTGAGAGTTTGTTTCTCAGCTGATTGTGCTGTTGATGTGTCTTGAGCGTTATCACAACCTGCGATAACAAGTGAAGAAAGCAGTAAAAACAGTGGGCTTAATGACTTTTTAAACATTCTCTTTCCCATATTGTTGCAACACGAAATAACACGGATCTTTACAGCAGTGGCCTAAATGTCGATCCACAAAGAAGATGATAATACCATCAAAAGCATAAAGAGTAATGATACTAATTCACATTCTCATAATAATAAAGGATTAACTTGACTAAAATGGCGAAATTTTGCGAGTGGTCATCGGTGTAAATGGAAAAGACAAATTTCGTGACGTGAAAGAACTCTTCAGATTATTTGCTCAATTTGTGAAGAGTGTCAAAAGAGTAGGTCAAGGAGAGACAATTCTTAACCTATAAGAAATATCGTTAACTAGTATCATTGCGTATACTTCATTCAAGCAGAAACAATCCTTATTTTAATCTTACTTCGGTTTCTGTACTGACACAGTAATGAATGCACAAGAGAAAGCCTTGTTATCTCTAGGGTAAATCGTTGCCAACTCAAGAGGGTTTTATGCAAAAGAAATATATTTACTTATTTTGTTCTGCTGGCATGTCAACATCTCTTCTCGTGACCAAAATGCGAGCACAAGCAGAAAAATATGAAGTGCCTGTGGTTATTGAAGCATTTCCTGAAACCTTAGCAGCACAAAAAGGACAGGATGCAGATCTGATTTTACTTGGTCCACAAATTAGCTGGATGTTGCCTGATATCCAAAAATTACTCCCTAATAAACCGGTCGAAGTGATCGATTCTTTGTTATACGGAAAAGTAGATGGCTTAGGTGTGTTAAAAGCCGCTGTCGCCTCTATTAAAAAAGCATCTGCAACAACAAATTAATTTTATTTTTTATTTTTTTATTATTTCTATTCCAGTCAAAGAGCGAATTTTTCAGCAAGCCGAGCAATTAGCGGCATTTTAAGGGTATTTTTCTATGAGTAAGTTTATTGGTTCACTTGAAAAGGTACTCCTTCCTTTTGCGGTTAAAATTGGAAAGCAACCTCACGTTAATGCAATTAAGAATGGCTTTATTCGTTTAATGCCGTTAACCCTTGCAGGGGCAATGTTTGTACTTATCAATAACGTTTTTCTTAGTTTTGGTGATGGCTCCTTCTTTTATTCTTTAGGTATCCGCCTTGATGCATCAACAATAGAAACGCTCAATGGTTTTAAAGCCATAGGGGGGAATGTTTATAATGGTACATTGGGGATAATGTCGTTGATGGCGCCGTTCTTTATCGGAATGGCATTAGCAGAAGAGCGTAAAGTTGACCCGATTGCGGCAGGTTTACTTTCTATTGCTGCCTTTATGACAGTCACACCTTATAATGCAGGTGGTGCTTATGCAGTAGGCGCTAACTGGTTAGGTGGGGCAAATATTATTTCAGGTATCATTATTGGTCTTGTTGTGGCTGAGATGTTTACCTTTATTGTGCGTCGCAACTGGGTTATCCGTTTGCCTGATAGCGTACCGGCTTCTGTTTCACGTTCGTTCTCTGCATTAATTCCGGGTTTTATTATCTTATCAATTATGGGGATTGTTTCGTGGGGATTAGCGACGTATGAAACGAACTTCCATCAAATTATTTTAGATTCTATCTCAACACCATTAGCATCAATGGGCTCAGTGGTTGGTTGGGCATACGTTATTTTTACCTCTCTACTGTGGTTCTTTGGTATTCATGGTTCGCTCGCACTTGCTGCACTTGATAGTGGTATTATGACGCCTTGGGCGTTAGAGAACGTCTCCATCTATACTGAGTACGGTTCAGTAGAAGCTGCACTTGCAGCGGGTAAAACGTTCCATCTTTGGGCGAAACCGATGTTAGACTCCTTTATCTTCTTAGGGGGTACAGGGGCAACACTGGGGCTTATTATTGCAATCTTTATCGCCTCTCGTCGTGCCGATCATCGCCAAGTGGCAAAACTGGCACTGCCAGCAGGTTTATTCCAAATTAATGAACCGATTATTTTTGGTCTACCTGTGATTATGAACCCTGTGATGTTTATTCCATTTATTCTTATTCAGCCTATTCTTGCCGCTATTACTGTGACTGCTTATTACTTAGGGATAATCCCACCAGTGACAAATATTGCGCCGTGGACAATGCCAACTGGGCTAGGTGCTTTCTTTAATACCAACGGTAGTATTGCGGCACTGTTATTAGCACTATTTAACTTAGGTGTTGCCACACTGATTTATCTTCCTTTCGTGATTATTTCAAATAAAGCTCAAACTGAAATTGAAAAAGAAGAAAGTGAAGAAGATATTGCCAATGCATTGAAATTTTAAGTGATAGAAAACACAAGTGCAGAGGTTTCTCTGCACTTGCCAGTGTCAAAGAGGAAATATGATGTTAGATATTGAAAATGCCGTTGATAGCAGTGCAACTGATGATGAATTTGAAGAGATCATCATGGGGCTTATCATTAATTCAGGTCAAGCTCGTAGTGTGGCTTATGGCGCATTAAAAAAAGCCAAAGAAGGTGATTTTGATGGCGCTAGAAAATTAATGGAGCAATCTCGTGAAGCATTAAATGAGGCGCATAAAATACAGACTCGTTTAATTGGTGATGACCAAGGTGTTGGCAAAACAAAAGTTAGCTTGGTATTAGTTCACGCGCAAGATCATTTAATGACCTCGATGTTAGCCAGAGAGTTAGTGACAGAATTAATCGAGTTACATGAGAAGATAAAATAAGATGAATACTGTGGTGGAGTCATTGAGAGCACAAAGCGAAATACGCATGGTCTATGAAGATCAGCTATTTAATGGCAAAAACTTTCATGTCTTTATTTATAATAAAACAGAAAGTGTCAGTGGATTGCATCAACATGATTATTATGAATTCACCATTGTATTAACAGGGCGCTATTATCAAGAAATTAATGGTAAAAAGATTTTATTAGAGCGGGGTGATTTTGTTTTTATCCCCATCGGCTCTCATCATCAAAGTTTTTATGATTTTGGGGCAACACGCATTTTAAATGTGGGAATTAGTAAAGCCTTTTTTGATAAACATTACCTCTCGTTATTGCCTTCTTATTTTATCGCTTCACAAGTTTATGAATTAAAAAATGAGTTTCTTTCCTATATTGAATCGGTCATTGGCTCATTAAATTTCCGCCATACCGAATTTAATGAATTTATTGAAATTGTCACCTTTAATGTGGTGAATAGATTACGACACCATCGAGAAAATAGAACGCAAGATGATATTCCTTTATGGCTAAGAGAGACTGTAAGCGAGATGCATGACAAACAAAAATTTGGCGAAAATGCACTGGTTAATATGGTAATGCTATCAGGAAAATCACAAGAGTATTTAACTCGAGCAACTCGGCGTTATTACGATAAAACACCGATGCAAATTATTCATGATATTCGAATTAATTTTGCTAAAAAACAATTGGAAATTACAAACTACTCGATAACAGATATTGCTTTTGATGCAGGTTACAGCAGTCCAAGTTTATTTATTAAGACATTTAAGAAAATAACCTCGCTGACCCCAAATAGTTATCGGAAAAATTTATACAGTATTAAAGAAACAAACTAATTCATTATTAAGCGTAAGAAATTAATCAACAATAAAGATTAATTTTATTGAAAATAGAGAGAAAGAAGAAAATAAGCTTATTTTCTTCATGGCTCTTTACGCCTTAATTTCGCCATTAATACACAAATAACAGCACTATTACGCTGTATGGGAGTATTTTATGAGTCATAAATTAAAAATCGTTACCATTGGTGGTGGAAGCAGTTATACGCCTGAATTATTAGAAGGTTTTATTAAGCGTTATCATGAGCTACCAATCACAGAATTATGGTTAGTGGACGTTGAAGAAGGGAAAGAGAAGCTTGATATTATTTTTGAGCTTTGCCAGCGCATGGTAAAAAAAGCGGGTATTCCTTTAACCATTTATAAAACACTTAATCGCCGTGAAGCATTAAAAGAGGCTGATTTTGTCACAACACAATTGCGTGTTGGTCAATTGAAAGCAAGAGAGCTTGATGAATCTATTCCTTTAAGTCATGGCTATTTAGGGCAAGAAACCAATGGTGCTGGTGGTCTATTTAAAGGCTTGCGTACTATTCCTGTTATTTTCGATATTATTAAAGATGTTGAAGAAATTTGCCCTAATGCGTGGATCATTAACTTTACCAATCCAGCCGGTATGGTAACAGAAGCGGTTTATCGTCATACCAACTTTAAGAAATTTATTGGGGTTTGTAATATTCCAATCGGTATGAAGATGTTTATTACAGATGTTCTGAAGCTGACAGAAAAAGATGAACTCTCCATTGATTTATTTGGCTTAAATCATATGGTGTTTATTAAAGATGTCATTGTAAATGGTCAATCCCGTTTTCCTGAATTATTAGACGGTGTGGCTTCAGGAACATTAACCGCAGGCTCTGTGAAAAATATTTTCGACCTACCATTTAGTGAAGGTTTGATCCGCTCTCTTAATATGTTGCCATGCTCTTATTTGCTGTATTACTTCAAGCAAAAAGAGATGTTAGCGATTGAGATGGGAGAATACTATAAAGGTGGTGCTCGCGCTAAAGTAGTACAAAAAGTCGAAAAACAACTGTTTGAATTGTATAAAGATCCTGATTTAAATATCAAACCGAAAGAGTTGGAATTACGCGGTGGTGCTTACTATTCTGATGCAGCCTGTGAAGTGATTAATGCTATTTATAATGATAAACAAGCTGAGCATTATGTGAATATTCCTCATCATGGTCATGTCGATAATATTCCAGCAGATTGGTCAATTGAAGTGACGGCTATTTTAGGGCGTGATGGCGCTAAACCTCATCCACGTTTAACGCATTTTGATGAAAAAGTGATGGGATTAATTCATACCATCAAGGCCTTTGAAATCGCGGCGAGTAAAGCAGCTATTAGTGGCGAATTAAATGATGCTTTATTAGCAATGAACTTAACACCACTGGTACTTTCAGATAAAGATGCAGAAGTACTTACGCGTGAAATGTTATTAGCACATAAGGCACATCTACCTAATTTTGCTAAAGCAATTGCTGAGTTAGAAAAAGCTTCTCATTAATTGTCGGTAGAGAAAAATAAGTAATAAGGAGACAGAATGGCTGGTTTATTAATTGTGAATGCGGATGATTTCGGGCTTAGTAAAGGTCAAAACTACGGCATTGTAGAGTGTTTTCGTCATGGTGTTGTTAGTTCAACAACGGCACTTGTCAATGCCGAGGGAATTGAACACGCAGCACAATTGCGCCATGAGTTGCCCGGTTTAGGTGTTGGGCTTCACTTTACTTTGACGATGGGTAAACCGCTGTCTCCTTTACCTTCTTTAACGCGTGAAGGTGTGTTAGGAAAATGGGTATGGCAAATGGCAGAAGAGGGCGATTTACCGCTTGATGAAATTCGTGTTGAACTTAAAGCACAATATCAGCGTTTTATTGAGATCTTTGGTTGTGCGCCAGACCATATCGATAGCCACCATCATGTGCATATGTTTAAGCAAATTTTCCCTATTGTGGCGGAGTTTGCCAAAGAAAAATCATTACCGATGCGTGTTGATAGACCACTTGCACACAAAGAAGGGATTGATACCCAAGGCGTGATAAGTAGTGATGGTTTTGATAGCCAATTTTATGGTGATGAAATTACTCAAGCGTTATTTTTAAAGGTACTTGATGAATCGAAAGCACGTCATGAACATTCTATTGAAGTGATGACACACCCTGCTTTTGTGGATAACCCATTGCGAGCAAGTGGTTATTGTTTTCAGCGCCTAACAGAGCTTGAAGTATTAACAGATAGCGCATTAAAGCACGCGATTTTGGAAAGAGGTTATCAGTTAGGAACGTATCAAGATTTAATGTAGTGGGTTTTTAGACAATCGGAGTCTGTGTTATTCCCTGGTGTGAGTCTTTGGAAATTATAATTTAAATTGTCTTTTCGCCTCTGTTTTTAATTAGACAGAGGCATTTTTGTTTTTACGTGTTTTCATTAAGTAATAAAAATTAAATTCTGAAAAGTAATTTTCTTAATATAATAATAAAATAAGCACATATCATAAAATAATATGTGCTTTATATTAATTAAAAACGATAACCAATATTAGCAACAAAACCATCTAAAATAATTTTGCTATCGGTGTCTTTAAATTTAAAACGGCTATTTTCATACCCAAGAGAAATAGAAACCATCTCTGCTGGGTTAACGATTAAACCAGCACCCCAACTAAATGCATTTTTCTTTATTTTCTTTAATTCTGAATTATCAGATTTAAATTGAATTTGGCTCATACCTGCAGTGCCGTAAACACTAATAAACTCATTTAAACGTAGTGTAGGACCTGCCATTACAGAATAATAACGTGCATTCACATCTTTAAAGAAAGTATTAACTGGCTTATTCAGATCATATTCATTTTGAGCATATGTTGCGGTTGCTAAAATACCAAACTGTGAATTGATTTCTTGGCGAATAGAAAAAACACCACCATGTATCGGGTTCTGTCCTGCCATTTTAACTTGTGCATAACCCGCTGAAATTGTAGTTTTATCTAATTTAAAATCGTTTTGAGCATAAACAGAAGAAGTTGCTAATAAACCAGTTATAAATAAAGTTGATAGTAAATTTTTTTTCATTAGTTATATCCCATAAGTAAAATAATAAGAACGCATTATTAAGCGGATGGGATTATAATAATGAGTTTATTTTTAATGGAATAAAAAATAGCACTCTTATTTAAATAAGGTTGTTTTATTAAAGTGCTCTATTAATCATTATATAATTAATAATATATAAAAAATATAAATCACTATTTAAATATATAAATCATAGTAATCAAAATAAAAGAAAAAGGCTCTCTAAATAATAGAGAACCTTTTTAGATTTATTTAAGTCCTAAATCACTTTGCAAACTAAGTACTTGATTTTGTAAGTTCTCTAATTCAAGCTGTTTTTCCATCACTGATTTTGATGGGTTATTTTGTGCCGCTTTCATTTGCTTATCAATTTCATTGATCTGCTTTTGAATATCATTTTGCCCTTTGGTTTTTTGGCGAATTTGATTTAACAGATTATTCATTGATTGACTTAATGCACGTTGACTCGCTTGTTTACTTTTTAGATCTGCATTGGTCTGCTGTTTTTCTTTTTCAATGGCGGCAAGAACGGCTTTAAACTCGGTGTTTAATGCTTGTTCATTACCTAAAATCGCTTTTTTTTGTTCAATGCGATTGTCATAAGTCCCTGAATAATTACAGTTAAATTTAGTAATTATACTGACATCACCCGTTGTTGGATCACAATCAGCGGGATTGGTGACACAACCGCTTAAGAGTAAGGTCATGCCAACAAGGGAAAGAGGTAAAAATTTCATTATCATCCTTTTTAACGTTAACTAAGTTTTATTGCTGTACGTTGGGTATAAAGACTATCAAGTTCTTCTTGTAAAGAGGTTACTTGTTGTTTCATCCCATTGATTTGTTTATCAAGCTGTGCTGTCTTTAGGCCATCTTGACGACTTTGCGCAGCGATATCACGCCATTCACCTTCACGTTTTTTCATATCCGCTAAACGAGAACGCAGTGCTGCGATATTGGCATCAATACCTTTTAATTGTTTTTCAGCTGTGGCTTTATTAAGGCGTTGTTGTTTCATATCTTGCTCAATTTTTGCCAACGCTCTTTTATCGTCGTTGATTACGGCTCTTGCGGTATTTGAGGCACTTTGTAGGCGCTGATTCTCTTTTTTTACATCCTCTATCATCGAGTTGAGCATTTCTTCTTTCGAGGCATAATTTTGGCGCTTATTGTCTAAATAAGCATTTGCACCAATACCGACACCACAACCCGCGACCGCCGCGATAATCATACAGGCGCCTTTGTTATCAACATTAGCGACTAGGCAACTTAATGCACCAATAGCGGCACCACCAGCACAAGCCCCAATGCCAGATTTACTGAAAAACTCCATGTCACTGTTATTTTTCAAACGTGGATCAGCACCGCTATTACTTTGACATCCTGATAAGGCGAGTATGGCACTAATGCCAAGTACCGCCATGAGTCGTTTATTCATACCACACCTATCCCAAAGTCTCTGTTATTGTTTTTTGCACGCTTCAAGCCATTCGTTCCGTGAAACTTTACCGTTAGCCCAATATCCTTGGAGTCCCTGCATATACGTTGAAAGGTACGTATTTAAATTTGATTTGCCTCTGGCTTCCATTAATTGACGTACAACGTCAACTTGAGGTTTTACTAAAGAGGCATCATACGTTGTTGCCATATCCACTAATGTGTCTGCGTAATAACTCACGACAAAGTCGAGGGTTTTCTTATGTTCGTTAACTTGCTCTTGGCGTCGTTCACATGTGGCATCTTTTGTGCCAGCAGGGCAATTTTTCTCATGTAGTGCAATTAATCGATCATAGAACTCGCCATCATCTTTTAATTTAGTACATAAAAAAGCGCCTAATTGCAGTGAAGTACGGATAGCTTGATCACGTTGCTCATCACGCAGTTGTGCATTTGCTCGTAATGTATTTTTTAATTCAGCTAACTGTTTTTTCAGCGCTTCATCTTGTACTTGGGTTGAGAGCGTATTCAGGCTATTAATGGAATTATCGCTATTAGTTTTTGAGTTATTGCTCGCTGGTTTCTCATTCCCTAATTGTTGCCACTCTTTTTCTATCTCTTTAATTTTGTCACGTGATGTCAATGCAGGGGCAACAATGGCTAAACGAAAACCTGTATATTTGTTTTTATTTGCACCGGTGTTTGTGTAATAAGGCTCTTCTTGACGCCATGAACTGCGCATATCGCTTTCTGGGGTAAGATAGCTACCACCGCGCACAATAAATCCACCTGCTTGTCCGTGTAAGCGGTCGAGTTTATTTAATCTAAAAGGCTCAAACATCATTTCAGCAACATTACCCAACATGTCATGTAATCCTAATGGATTGGGTGATAACAAACCGGTGAGCTGTAATGAGCCATTAGCGGATTGACTACCCGCAGACCAAATATAGTTTTTGGTGCCTTCTGGCATTGGGAAACGCATATCACGAAACTCTGAAGCGGATACTTTTAAACCGCCACGTGCCGCAAATTCCCACTCAGTTTCTGTCGGTAATCTTGCGAAGCCTTTTGCGCCATCTTCAACAGGTAATGCTTCGGGATGATTGCTTCTTAGCCATTGGTTGTATTGGTCAGCAAATTGCATCGCTTCATACCAACTGATATTCACTTTTGGTAAACGTAATTTATTTGAAGCAACGGGGCACTCTTTACCATTAATCACGCTCTGCATGGCGTTATATTGCAGATCGGTAACGGGGTATTTCGCCATAAGGTAGTAACGACCTTTTTCTTTGCCTTTTAATGGAAAGCTACCCGCAATATGTTCTGCTCGAGATTGTTCTAAATAGCCCCATTCATCACCTTCTTGCCCTAAGGTCACACTGTAATCTTGTAATGGCTGGCTTAAGGGTATGGTTACTTGGCGAAAAACCATTGAACCTTCACAAGGGAAAGGCAAAGTAACATCATCAGGCAAAGCTTTAGGGTTAACAAATTTATCATCCCATTTGGCAGATGCGGTAAAACTGCTAGATAACAGCGCGAATGATAAAGTTAGAAGCGATAAATTAAATTTCACGTAAGCTCTCCGCAGGTTCAATCGAAACGGCACGCAGTGCACCAATACTTGCCACTATTAAGGCGACAAGTAAGGCACTACACATGGCAATCAATAAATCCCAAAACGTTAACTGACAAACAAAAGCTTGTTCAGGTAAATGTGTGCCTAATAATGTGGTGAATAAGGCGCTACCGATGCCATAAAGCCCAAGGGCTAAAATAAAGGCAACGCTTGTTAATAGCAGTGCTTGCAACACAATGTATAAAGAGACTGCAAATTGACGAAAACCCAATAGGCGTAATACCGCCATGTCTTTACGTTTACGGTCAATATTGGCAAGGAATGCACCAATTAATGAGGCTATACAGCCTAATAGTGATACCCAAGCAATCACGGAAAAAATAACGTTAAGGACGTAGCTGATTGCTTTTACAGAGTCTATTTGGCTTTTTTGTGTCATCACATCAATGTGTTGTTGTCTAAACCAATCATCTAGTGGTGCAATGGCATCTAAATTTTTTGCATAAAGGCGAGCTTTAGCAAACTGAGTTCTTGGCTTCGCTTCAAAGCCTTCTGTTACGCCAAAAAGAGGCGCTTGATAACCATCACGGTAATCTTCCATTGCCACTAAAACATCAAGAGAAACAAAGGCTGCCGCTCTTGAAAATTTGCTATCGCTGATAATGGCGGCAACAGTAAAGGTACGCTTGGCTCGTTCATTGACACCATTAAGCTTACGGCTGATAAATAAGCGCACACTATCGCCTACATTTGCTTGTAATTTTTGTGCTGCATTAGCAGAGAGCACTAAGGTGTCGGCATTTTGGGGAATTGCGACACCCTCTAATAAGGGATCGTTTTCTGCTGTCGGGATAACTTCAGCATTATCAATAAAACGTTGCCCATCAATCACAATATCGGCTTGAGTGTTTAAGCTACGTGTTAATGGGATAACAAATCGAACCTCATCTTTACGTGCAATATCATTAAACCAATTTTGTGGATAATTACCATTGCCTAACATACGTATTTCAAGGTTACGCGGATCATTGAGGAGTTGGTTGTGAAGCTGCGTCACAATACCGTTTTTTAGCCCAAACAGCAGTAGCAGTGGTGCGATAACTGAGACTAAAGAGAACACAATACAGAGTGCGACTTTGCGATCATAAATTAAGTCGCGCCAAGCGAGTGAACTGAGTAAGCCAAGGCGATTGGGATTAGTGTTATTGTTTGATAAAGACACTACCGCCCCCTTGTAGTTGTGCGTGATAGTGGCTAAATCCAAAACGCTCGACTAAAGACCAATCGTGACTGACAACCAGTGCAGAGATATCGAGCTGTTTTACCATTTCAACAATCAATGCATACAACGCTTGCGCATTATGAGGATCGAGAGCGGCTGTAGGCTCATCAGCAAGTAATAGAGCGGGCTCATGAGCGATAGCACGAATAAATGCAGCGCGTTGACGTTCACCAATGGAGAGTTGGCGAGGTAGACGACTCAGTAAAGGGCGTAATTGCAGATGGTCAATGGCGTGATCAAGCCAAGCAGAGTGCGGTGTTAATCCCAGCATCTTACGAGGTAATTGAATATTTTGCATGACGGTTAAAAAGGGAAGTAATCCGCCACTTTGGAGCATAAAACCCAATTTCTCAGCACGTAATGAAGCGAGTCGAGCTTGTTCATTACTTAACACCGCTTGTGTGATAATTAAATCGTCACCGAGTTGAAAATGAGTTAATTCATCAGGGCGTAAGATTAACCCTATCATTTCCAATAAGGTACTTTTACCACAACCACTTAATCCCGTTAGCGCGCCGATTTCCCCTTTTTCAAGGGTTAATGAAGGAAGCGCAACACGAAAACCATGTTGCGCATCACCACGCGTAATTGCCATGCCTTCAATCTGGATCATTAAGGCAAGTTTTCCAGTGGAACAGGATAAACGTGATCGCGAGGATCGCTTTGTGGTGCAAGGGATATCCAACGATCAACATCTTCATTATAACGTTGATAGTATTGTAATTTCGTATTTAGACGACGAATAAATTTCTCTTGCGCAAGACCATCCCAGCTTTTCCATGTCTCTTCATCTAAGCCAAGCACTTCACTTAAATAAGGGAGATTTTCGACATACTCACCCAGTAAGCCCATTTCACCTAATTTGGTCGCTGAGCCTTGTTTGATTTGATTTGGATCGTTACCCATCGTGGCGGCAATCGAACGTAAATCAGCAAACATATTGTCAGGAGAGATCAAACCTTCATTAGCGGCATTCACGATTTTTTTCATCACATCACTTAAATCGCTCAGCTCACTTTTAGTCAGTAAAACCTGCACTTCTGTTGTTGGGATATTTTGCTGTAATAAATCCCGATCACTTATCCATGCTTTAAAAACAGGAGGTGCTTTTGTACCTTGCTTCTCACCTAAATAAGCTAAACGCATTGCATAGCCTAAATCGTGTGCATCATTCAGTAAGGTATCTGTCTCTTTATTCTTGCTATAAGTAGGATCGGCATTTAACGCACTACCCACGGTGGCTTCGCCACGATAAGCGGTTTGAATTTGAGTGGTTACAGCGGTTGCTAAGCTGTCTACCATACGACCAAAACTATTCACATCCCCAGAGTTGATAGGGTAGTAAAGCGATTTGTGTAAGAACGGATTAAGCGTTAATGCTTCATATTGTGCTTGTGCAGATGCGTGATTTTTTGCACCTGATGGCGTTTTTAAATGCAGTGTATAAAGTGCAACACCGCGATAAGCTGCTTCTTGGCGAATTTGCTCTGCGTCGAGCTTAGTGGATGAAAGAGGATCATCTCCCGTTAATGCACCTGCATCAGTGATTAAAATAACGTAACGCGCACCAAAACGTGTCCAATCAACATCATCAAGCGCTTGCATTACACCAGCATAAGCATCTTCATCAAAACGACTACTTGAGACTTTAGCTTGGCGTAACTCTTTAACTTTATTTAGGAAATCAGGGCCATCTTTTACATCATTGGGGTTTACAAACATTTTACTGTCGTATTCCAATGCAGGGACGGCTTTGGTATTAGAGCGAAATGCTACTAAACCAAATTTTACCTTATCCAACATGTTGTCTTTTTCGACTTGTGCATAAACCTTTTGAATCGCTTCTTTGGTTCTATCAATGTAAGGGTCCATTGATATGGTCGAGTCGATAACAAACACGACTGCGGCAGAAAAACCTTGCATCATATTGTCAGCATCTTTGCTGTTAGGTGTTGCAGGTTTTGTATTGTTTGCCGTTGCATTCGCATTCTGTGCTTCTTTGCTATCTTTGGTTTGTGAAGAGACAGAAGCCACATTGAGGACACGCACTTTATAGCCTGCATCAGTAAAGACTTCATCTGAGCCTAATACAGGTAACAGATAAAAATTGCTTTTCTGATCAATCATATAATCGGGCTCTTTTGCTAAAACAGCCGGATTCACTTTCTGGTTTTTGATATCTGCTAAAAAGGGCTTGTACTGTTTTTCAGGTGTTGGGCTTTCAAGTAAGCTTTCAACCGTTTGCTTATCTTTGAAAAACAGCATTGGGTTACGACCCGCAGGGTTAGTAAACGCGAGTGTTAACTGCATTTTCCACTCTGAGGTACAACTTGCATTCATCCAACCACTGATATGACCTAAGCTATCAGGGCCAACTTGTAACCACTCATTGGCACCTTGTTTTTGGCGCTGATAAACATAAAAACGGCTAAATGCAGGTTGCTCTTTACCTTTTGCGCCAACAGTGTCAGCAACTTGGCAACCCGGGTAAGTTAATACACGTTGATAGAGAGTCTTTTTACCCTCTTGTAGTAACGGCTTTTTCTCTTCAGCACTTGCTGGCGCTGTCAGAATTAAACCGCTGAGAATAAGAGTAAGCCAATGCGCCTTTTTCATGCGACTTTCCTATTTTTTCAAAGCTTCAAGACGCGCTTTTGCGTCACTGTTTTGTGAGTCGTGATTAAGAACCGCTTCGTACCAATAAATGGCCGTTTCTTTGTCTGCACCAAAGCAACCTTGTGCTGACGCGGTTTCTGGATCGTATTCACGAGCGTAATTCAGTGCGATATCAACATCACCTGATTGTGCTTTATAAGCATATAAACGCTGAGCAACATCACATTGATTGTTCTGTTTCGCTTGTTCAATAGTTGCAAGGATAGTTTTGCTATCCGGTTGGCTCTGTATGCAACTTTGTACAAAGGCTAATGCGGTACCCGATTTCATATTTTCGACACTGCATACACTCGGTGTTGCGGGTTCGGGTGTCGGTTGTGGTGCTGGCTCGCCAGCAGGATTACCTCTTAGTAAGAAGAACCATGTTAAGACACCCGCTAAAATTAAGATCAAGATAATGGCTAAAATTAAGCCAATTTTTGATTTCTTCGGTGCAGGTGGTGTTGGTCGTTGTGGCGGTTCATCCACGTTGATTTCAGGGATAACCGGTTCTACTTCTTCAGGCTCAATTTTGAGAGGTTCTGGCTCTGGCTCCGGTGGTGTTTCTTCAATAATAGGAGCAGGCGGAACTGGCTGATTATCTAATGTCGCTGTTGATTTTAATGCTTCACTCTGACCTTGCGCTTGTGAGGCTAATACGCCATCACGAATACGTAATCGCCCGATATCTTGTGTTTCGTTATCGTCTTTTAACGTAAATTGATACGCCATTTGTAAATTACTAACGAGGGGATCAACGAGCGTTTTATCAAGAATGATTTGATAACCATCATCAGCATCTTCAAGTGAAAGCTGGTGGAAAAAGGCATTACCTACCCATTCCCCTTTATCATTTAAGAAATAGCGATCTTGGTTACGCTGAATGCTTAAATAAACAGGGGAAGCGTCACCTTCCCAATTACGAATACTTAATACCGCAAAGCCGGGACGAGCAGGTTGTACGGGTTTTAATTCTGGATTAAACACGAATTATGACTCCACGACGGATGATTTCATGGTTTGAATGATTTGACCTAATAGTGCGTTTTGTTCAGCACTGATCTCTCTTCCCGCAGAATGCCCTGCATTCTCAGTAATAACCGCTGATAAAGCGATAAGCCAATCAATCACAAATAAAAGGGTGTAGTTAACAGGGTTAGTAGGTAAGCGGACTAAACGCTCATCATCACCCCATTGCACACTAGCACTATCAGGTCTTTCAAAGATCTTATAGCCTGCATTGATTTTGCTATCAGGCTTCTCAACACCGTTATCTTTGAAATTAAACCAAGTAATAAAATCACCTAGCACATTATAAACACGAGATGATTGCTGTTCGGCTAAGTCATCACGACGAGCAATAGCTTCTGTCCCTGCAAGGGTTTTCAACATACGTTGTTCAACACCAAGGCGATTGATTGCAGTGATAAGTTCATCCACTAACAGCACCATAATTTCTTGATCAATGCCTAAATAGGTTAACAAAGTACTGTTATCAGGCAGGCTACGTAGATGGTTTATCCATAATGCCATTACTTTTTTAGGGTAAGTAACCTCATTGCCGTGACCTTTAGGGGCTTCATCTTCTTCTGGTACTAGAGAGATTGGCGCATCACTAAAGAGATCGAAAGCAGGTTGTTCCATAGCCGCAAAGGCGGAAACAGGGGCTTGTGTTGCCTTCTTGTCTGAAAGCGTATCGATAACCTCTTTTTCCTGCATATACAGGTCGTAGAGTGATTTACGAGAAGGTAACAGGTAATCCAGTAACGCACCTTGTAAATAAGGACGGCTTTGCATAAAGCGTAAAATAGTGGCTGCATTACGGCGTTTGACTTGAAGCTCTTCTTCACCACCTGATTGATACCATTTTTCAAGATGATGGCCGATTAAATCACGTTGAATTTCTTGCAGTTGTTCGCTAATACGTTCAAGTTTTAGTGATTTTAATGCGACGGTTTCAAGGTAGTCGGCAAGGCGTTGCATACCGCCATCGTTAAGCGCCAACATGGCATTCCATGCTTGGTCTGGCTCTCGAATATAGCGTTGGACCGTTTCATCTTCCGCAAAGGTTTTTTTCATCAGATGTAGCTGAGAAACACTGTCTTCATTTAGAACAGTTTCTTTGCCATTACTGATTTGAATAAACGGGGTAGGTACGCCCGGTTTACGCACTAAGAAGGTGTTATTAAATGCTTCACCGTTGATCCAATCTGATGACATCCATTCATATTGACCAAAGCGTTCTAACATCGCCATTTTGATCATGCCACCTTTACCCCATGATTGACGTAATAACGCTTCATTCATGGTTAAGGAGTTGGTAATACGCATATCAAACATGGTCATTGCCCAAATTAAACCTGAAGGGCGTTTGGCGCGCGTTAATGCATCTTTACCTTGGGTGTTATTGATCCATTCTGTGAGGACTGCACCGACTTCTTTCACATCTGATTGTTTGTTTGATGCGGTACATACCACTAACACATTCATCTCTTGGTTATCGGTATAACGTTCAAATAGATAGGCGACTTTACCCCGTAGAATAAGCTGTGCCAGCGGATTTGCACTGTCATCGTTAACTTGACGACGTACATCAGCCATAGTTTCAACCCCTAAACGGCCGCGATAGCCCGGGAAATCGAGCAGTTCAACGTGTTCAAACAGGGCTTTACTTGGTGTATCTAATAGCGGAACGACTAATTCAACCGTCAGCGCCGTTAATTCTGCTAACGAAAGCGTCACAGGAGCATCAATACGATCGCCATGAACAGGACAAATGCTGATCTGGCTATCATTGGCAGTATTGAGACGCTCTAACATATCCACGTTCATAATACTGTCTTTTTGTATTAACACGCCGTCTTGCTCTTTGACTAAAGAAGTGAGCGGAGCCAAAACAAGAGGTGCATTACCTAAAGAGGCAAGAGTGGTGCTAAAACGTTGATAAGCGGATGTCAGCTCTGCAATATCGCCCCATAAAACAGAAAAGAGTTTAGCGCGTTGTGCAATGCTGAGATAAGGCGCTAACTCAATCGCTTTAGGCCAATAGGTTGTTGCCAATTTTTTCTGGCTTTTTTCAGCATGACGTTGCAGATAATCCCATAACGAGACAACGTCATCATGAGTAATGCCAGCAACAGGTGTAGCACTGCATTGTGTGCTTAATGAATTGATTAAACGAGAAATTTTCTCGTCATCTAATTCAAATTCAATTTTTTCCTGATTAAAGTCATACAGATAGGCATTGGCGAGAATTTTAACTATCTCAATTTCGCTGAAAAGATGCAGCTCAACAGGAAACTCTTGCGTGCCTTTTGTGGCGTTGCGACTAAAGCGAGTCACTAAACCTGTGGCTTCTTTACCGCCACCCGGTGGGTTGATGTGGTCGATAAAATCAAGGGTTTTACCTGACATACTGGTTCTTAGGCGACCATCTTGCCCTGCGGCAAGTGCTGAAATCAGGTACGACTTTCCTGCTTGAGAAAGACCAAAAAAGCCCACAGACATTGGTCTCTGTGTTGCTAAACTGAGATTTTTTGCCATGTTACGGCTACGGCGCAGACGATAGATAAGGCTATCGGCTTCGGTATTTAAACGAGGTGCATTACCTCTTACTGCCGTTACCCAATCAATGGCTTTACCTGCGCCTTGATAAATGGCATCCCATTTGGCTGTTAACTGTTTTTCATCCATCATATTCATTTACCTAATACACTCCCGCTATCCAGCCAATAGGATGTTTCACCAATACCACTATCTGCTAACGTATTGAGTTTGAAGCTTAAACCGTTCTTATTAACGCCACCTTTGCCATTAATAAGCTCCATCTCTTCAATGCGTAATTTTTCAGATTTATTGTCATCATTATGGCCAGAAGCGCCTCTTTCTTCCCCTAGCTTGATATGCAATACGCTGTCTTCTTGGCTAAGTTGCTGTGCCAATTTCGGATTTTTAATGCGCAAGGTATAAAGAGGAGATGCAGGCCAACGGGCATTATCTAATTGACGGAAACCTAAGCGTATTCCGCCTCTGACTTCAAAATAGGTATCAGGATCAGGCTCAAATTTATCCTGAATATCACGGTAGTAAACGTCATTATCAGAAATGGTGTTGTTATTATCCAACATCCCTAAATAACGTACTGTTGAGTAAGTTTTAAAGTTACCTGTCGAGAAGTAAAAATTGAGTAAACGTGCATTTTCAGCCATTAAACACAACATCGCACCGACCGCTGCTGTTGATTTTGGATCGTCAATACGGCCTTTTTTGTTGAATGGATACCAACCACCTGTTTTGTAGCCATGTAATGGCAGAATACGAGAAGGTGGTACCGGCTGTAATACTTTTAATAGTGCTTGAATACCCGGTAAGCGAGAAGGGCGACCTGTCAGCAGTAAAACATCACAGGAGTAGTAATAAAGCACTTCACACAGGGCTTTTAAACTACGGGTGATATTAATGCGTTCACCAGAAATAAATTCGGCGTGCAATTGCGCAAAGTTAATTTGTACCGGCACATTTAAAATGGAGAAACTCTCGCCACCACCCAGCTCTTTATTGGTTGCGTCATCAATATAACGACGTACATGCTCTGTCGGTAGAACGTTAAGTAATTCACCAAAAGTACTGTTAATACCTTCATGTGGAACTAATGGATCGTAGTTTTCATATTGGCTTAAAATCTTTAACCCAATCGGATTAAAAATTTGTAGGGTAAGCTGTTGGCGCAACACTTGCTGCCCTGCATCTAAACCTTCACTACCAAAAAGAGAAGACATCAGAGCATCGGCATCAGAAATACCTGCATCCGTTAATGCTGTGCGTAATGCAGGTAATACGCAAATCTGGATGATATCTAATAAAATATCATCACCCGCAATTTTAAATCCTTCACGGAATAACTGTGTTGGAATAATTTTAACGTTGCTACCTGTACCCGTATCCAGTTTATAACGTGTAATAACGAGATCGGTTGTTCCGCCACCAATATCGATTGAGGCAATTTTTAACGTGCTATCACCCGTTAATGCGCGGTTATCTTCGCGCACTTGGCTGGCAAAGAAGGCTTCAGTACGCTCACCAAATTTAATTTGTGTTTCGTTGTAGAGGTAAACTAACTGGCCACAAGTGGCTTCATCCCATTTCACATGGATGTTTGGCATAGGGATACGACACTGTTCATCTTTGCCATCAAAACGTAGTTTTTCGTCAGTTGGGTCCCAATTCATTGCTTTCCAAATGAGTCCTAATGCGTTTTCCATACACGTTTCAAAAATGGCACGCTCTGGTTTTGGCATCGCTGGTGGAATAGTCAAAATGATATTGCGCAATTGACGAGGCGCACTTGCGTGACTCATTTTAAGGCGTTGAGCAGGGCTGTTCATTTGCGTTAATGCCTGCGCTAACACTTCGGTTAACATCATGGTCATTAATGAACTACGGGTATAGTTTGGTGTAAATACCGGCATGCGGAAGTCAGGCTCTAAACGGAATAACGGCTCACCGTGATCGTTTAGAAGGTATGTCATCGGAACCGCAGTTGCCAGTGGCTCTCTGTCGGTTTGACCAAAAGAGCGGCTAAAGCGCCAACCCGGAGAATATGGCGAATCATCCCATAAATAGCGTTTAGGGCTTGAAATACCCGTTGAACCTTCAGTACCTAAGCGTTGCGCAGCCATGCGGTTGGCTTCAGGGCCAACGCGACCAATCGTCGGCCACATAAAGGCATTATTGCGACCACTATTGACTGAGAAATCTTGTTTACCAAATTCAGCTTGCGCAAATTCAACACGGCTTTCAAATGGCTCATTATAGATTTGATAAGGGTGGCTTAAATCACGCAATGTCATTTCATAGAGTTGCGTTAGCCCTTTATTATCATTGATATGATCTTCAATTAAGATCCCACAGGTGCGTGAGTTACCCACATCAAGAATAAGGTCAACTTCAATCGCAGGCTCTTGCGGTTTGGTTTCGTTAAT
Organism: Proteus vulgaris; assembly: GCF_016647575.1. Classification (GTDB taxonomy): domain Bacteria; phylum Pseudomonadota; class Gammaproteobacteria; order Enterobacterales; family Enterobacteriaceae; genus Proteus; species Proteus mirabilis_B. Next base: position 3,930,609 of record NZ_CP032663.1, on the reverse strand, counting down.
TTTGATTTCAGGTAAGCGTAGCTTCTCACCTAAAATATTGAGTAAATTGAGATAATGTGCCTGATGTTGAAACTCTTTGAGCGCCTCTTCAAGTTCATCATGGTACATTTTGGTCACAGCCAGCGCTCTTTCACTAAAGACTTCCTTTAACCAACCATCAATCCACGGTGTTTCAAGGAAGTTCTCAACTTCATAGCCCAAATAAGCCAACGCAAAAGCGACACCAGAGCGAACATCTTCTTCGTTTGGCGCCAGATAAGCTGTATTGGCGCGATTCGGTTCAATTCGAGTATCAAATGCCACAACAACGCGGTGTGTATGTCCATCTTCATCTGGCTCTGGCAGTTGATGGAACATCATTCTTACCCAGTTATCAGGGCCTTGAGAGAATGCGCGGGGTGGATTAAAACGGAAAAATGGTACTGGTAGCCATGTATCATTTAATAGCGTTAATGACTCTTCAAGGGAAAAGCTAAATTCAGCTTCTCTTGGTGTCTGAGGCTGATTTTTAGGTGCTGGGTAAAGATAGTTATCATCTCGTTCATTATAGATGAGTCGCATTAACGGGCCGTTTTCGCCTTTTTTAACAAACTCACCGTACTCTTTGCGCTGTGGTAGCTTAAAACCAAAATCCAGAAACTGAATATTACTGTCTCGGATAAGGGTAATTTTATCTTTATAATCGGTCAGTGGCGCTAACATGAATTAGTTATTCTCCCGCTTCATTGATAATGGGAATGGCTGATTGTTTTCATATTTCCCTTGGCAATCAGCAATATTTTGGCTTCCTGGTTGGCAAATAATATTTGGCATCAAATAGTTTGAACCATCACTACACAGAGCCTGACCTTGGTTATTAATATTTAATCCACCCTGATTGACGACGGCATTGACTGGTGCTTTACAGGTTACGCCATCACTGCGTGTCATGACGACTTGTCCTTTACCATTATCTAATTGGTAATTTAGGCTCAGTGGTTTACCTGTTTTTTGATCTTGAATTCCCGCCCCTGCTTTCCATTGACCATTTAGGAATTGGGTAGAGCCATTCGCTAACGCATTCGCCGGAATGGTCAGTGGTGTTGTGTTATCGGCTGTTGCAGGCGGTGTCACATCGGGTGGTGCATTGGGATCAACAGGAGGGGTAGGAGTGTTGTTCTCATTCCCTGTATTTTGATTGTTATCTGTTTTCGGTTGCTCATTTTGTGCCGCTGGATCAACCGGAGGTACGTTAGGTTGTTGCGCATCTTCAGGCAATGTTCCTTCAGGTAATGCACCTTGGTTATTGTCTGTTTGAGGATCAACCACAGGTAAACCCGTATTAGGATCAACGATTGCGCCGTTATCACTTGTACCATTAATCACATTCCCATTGGCATCAATGGTGCCTAATGTTCCTGTGTGAACCGTATTTGTTGGCACACCAACGGTGTGACCGTTAGTGACCACGGTGGGGACTTTCGGTTTTTCAAGAGTAGGATCGGGTAATTTAGGCGCTTCAATATCGGGTGTTTTAATATCGACCGTAGGTAATGCTGGCGTTGAAAAACAGCCTCTTAAGAAGAAAATCGCGAGTAGAAGTAATAATAAAGGTAATAGCCACCATAAGAAACGCCACCAAGGGCGCTTAGTGTCAGTAATAATGACTTTTTCTTGCACTGGTGGAACCACGGTTGATGTTGGTGCTATTGGCGCAACAGCGGGCTTTAAGCAAGCAACAGGGTCAACTCTAAGCTGTTGATTAGCACTGACAAAACCCCAGAAGGTAATAATAGGTTGGCCATCAACAATAAAAATATGGTTTTCATCAGGAAATTGGATAGTTTTACTGAGTAAGGCACCAAAAAGCTGACTTTCTTTATTTCCAGCCCTTTGCTGCTCTTGTTCACTAAAGGCGATTAAATCATCTTGATTCTTTTTCAGTAGCGCATAAGCGGCGGTGCGTTCTTCTTCTGAAGCCGCAGACCAAGGAATAACAGAGCCGTCAATCGGTGAATACCAGTCAATGCGCTCGCCAGTTTCATTTGGCTGAGGAATAGCAAGGCATTGAGAAATATGAGCCTTTCCTCTTAAACGCAGGGTTTCACGCAGCTGTAGTGCAGAGATATAAACAGCCTGTCCATTTTCTCCCATAGGGAGGTAACTTTCTAATTTACCACTTCGTAAGAATGCTTTATTCACGACGATCATTCCGCTAGGCAAGATTATCTATGGGTAAGTTGGCTTATCCGTAAATAGGCTTTAAGGCTAAAAATAAAGATATAAAATTTATATACATTTTATATTATCAGAAATTTGGTGTCTATCTAGCGGATTATTTAGGGTTAATTAACTGATTATTATTAAAGGATTTTTTATTTTTCTTGAGTGAAAATGGGAATATTAAGATGACGATGATGATAATTAAATAATGACATTACAGGTTGCGCTATATTTTCTTAAATATATGGATTAAATCACCGATATATTGGTTTTTGCATTAAAAAATAATGAAATAGAAGAAAAAAAAGACAAAATATAAAAGAATAAACTATTGGTAAGTGTCTAATTGCTGTGATAATAATCACAAAATAGGTTTATTCTGAATAATGAGAGAATAAGAAAAGAAAAAAACACACAATTAAGGAATGGTCTTAAATAGATAAGATATAGAGTTTGCCAGCGCCAATATAATAATAAAATACACGTAATACGTGAAAAATTCACCCTCAATATGAAATCAAAGAGGGTGAATTAAATATTAGAAACAGTAATCAATCATTATTTACAGTTCTTTGGAATATAATCTTCAATCGCTTTTCGAGTCATTAAAGTAACTTCATTAGCATTACGCGCCGTGAAGACTTTACCACCAGTGGCACTTGCCACACAGTTACCTGCGCCCGTGCCTAAAATATCAACTACATTAATGACGGCGCGGGGATGAGCTCGTTTTAACGTTCTGGCCGCTGCGCATGGGTCTTGATCGCAAGATTCTAAACCATCTGATAACAAGACAATAATAGTGTCACGATTATTACTTTTGATCAGAGAGCCTGCTCGTTGGATAGATTCGGCTAATGGTGTACCGCTATCAGGTTCAATACGTTTAATGTAGTTAAGCAATTTTGAGCGCTCATTGCCACCATAAGCCGGACTGGATTTCACTACACCGCAGTCTGATGCCACAACGGTGGTGATCTTCATATCTGAAGGAATGCTATTAATAATTTTTGTCGCTGCATTTCTTGCTACGGTGATACGACGAGGTTCGGCATCATAGCCCGCGAAGAGTTTTCCGGTGCTTGAGATAAAGTCTAAATCGTCTTCCGTTAAACTCATACTCAATGCCATTGAACCTGAAGCATCAAAGATAATAATCACTTGAGGTGCTAACTCTGCTGGACGTTCAGCTGGGCACATTTGCTTAATTTTGCTGGCTAAGCGATTTTCACAAGTCGCATTTGCTGTTTTCTCCGTCACACCCGCTTTTTTCAATTCATCTTGCACACAAGCTTCTAGTGGCGTGAGTTTTTTCACTGGTACAGGCTTAGGCACTGGAGCCGGTTCAGGTACAGGTTCAGGGATAGGCTCAGGTACAGGCTCTGGAACGGGTTCAGGAACAGGTTCTGGCTCAGGGATAGGTTCTGGTTTTGGCGGTATGACAACAGCTGGTTTCTCTTCAACCACAGGAGGAACCACTTTCGGATCAAAACAGCCTTTTAGCCAAGATGCCAGTAAGACCAAAAACAGCAAGAATAACAGCAGTAATAACCAACGTAGCCAGCGATTACGTGTTTTGGCGGGCACATCGGCGAGTGCGGCACCCGCAGCAGCTGCACTTGCACCTGCGGTAACTTGCGCAATAGGGGGGGGCAATGGTGTTGTGCGTGGCCACCATGTAATCACGGGTTGCCCATTAATAATATAGACACTTTCGCTATCAGGTAGCGTTGATGCTGTATCTAAAAGATGGCGCTCTTCATCCGTAATTCTATTTTGCGATGCTAATAGCGCCGTTTGCGTTTTAATATCGTTAAGGCGTTCATCTAAAATACGTCTTATTTCTTGCTGTTCTTGTCCTTGTAACGACGTTAAAGCGACAGGATTACCAGAAACCGGAGAATACCACTCAACAACGTCATCCGATTTTTTCTCTGGAGTCGCAAATAGAGAACGGTACTTAGTCGGAAAGTGTTGAGTTAGCAATTGAAGTAATTGCTGTTGATGCGTTAAGGCAAAATCGGCGCGGGTAATATCAGCCGTTAATCGTGAGATTCGATTCATATTTTAGAGAGCCTTATGTGACGGCTATATTCGTTTAAAGAAAGAAATTTAAGATAACAATATTATTGACTATAACGGTTTTATAAAAAAGGTGAAATTAAAGCGCTCACTTTTTTAATATAAGACAAAATTAATTTTTATTTCTAAATTCGCTCAATTTATTTCTCTATTTTAACAGGGGAAATAATCCATTTGCTTATTTATCGTCACGCCCATTAGGATGGTGTATTTATGTTAAAGCGGGAGATCGCAAATTGGCAGATCTTCCTTATTGAGTACTGGTGAATATTGATATAGCACATAGAGCATCTTGGGGTTACAAGGTATGTTACCCACACTAAAAAATAGCCAAATCATTCGCTTTTAGGGGAATTTATTCCTCTCTTTACGTTGATATAACAGCAGGTTTCTGATGACAAATAAAATAAATAATAACCAATTACTTAATGATGTAACTCGCTACTGGAATATCAGAGCTGAAAGTTATAGTGAGTCGAATCAACAGGAATTGCTGAGCGAGAAACAACAGAAATGGCGTCATCTGTTATTGGGGCATACCAAAGTAGGTGAAACCTTAAAAGTGCTTGATATTGGAACGGGACCTGGTTTTTTTGCCATTTTATTAGCGTTATCAGGTCATGAGGTGACGGCAATTGATGCAACGGAAGGTATGTTGCTGGAAGCCAAACAAAATGCGCAAACGCATAAGGCAAATATTCAATTTGTTCGCGGTGATGTACACCAACTGCCTTTTGCCAGCGAACAATTCGATTTAGTGGTCAGTCGTAACGTGACATGGAATTTAAAAGCACCTCAAAAAGCGTATTCGGAGTGGTTTCGAGTATTAAAACCAGGTGGCAGTTTAATTAATTTCGATGCTAACTGGTATTTACATCTCTTTGATGAAAGCTACTGGCAAGGTTTTGTGGCGGATAGAGAACGTTCAATTGAAAAACAAGTTGAAGATCACTACGTCAATACAGATACCAAAGAGATGGAGCGAATTGCTCGCCAATTACCATTAAGTCAAATTAAGCGTCCGCAATGGGATATTAATACCTTGTTAGAAGTCGGTTTTAGTCGATATATGATAGATACTCGTATTGGTGATTTCGTGTGGAACGAAGAAGAAAAAATTAATTATGGTTCAACACCGATGTTTATGATCCACGCACAAAAACAAAGAATAGATGATTAAAGGAGAATAACGTGAAGCCCTTACTTTCAGTGTTCCCAACACTATTATTAACACTTGCATGTGCTTTTCCTGCATTAGCAGACAAAAGTAATAATATGTTGGATTATGCCAGCACAAAAGATATTCGTGATATTAACCCGCATCTCTATTCTGGTGAGATGGCGGCTCAAAACATGGTATTTGAATCCCTTGTATTAAATACCGAAAAAGGCGTTGCACCTTATTTAGCAGAGCGTTGGGATATCTCTCCCGATGGAAAGAGCTACACTTTCTTTTTACGCCATGATGTGACATTTAGTGATGGCGAACCCTTTAATGCTAAAGCAGTAAAACTAAACATTGAAGCAGTACTAGACAACTATGAACGTCATGCGTGGTTAGAGTTAGTTCGTCAGATTGATAGCGTTGAAATTGTTGATGAATTCACGGTTAAATTAAATCTAAAAAACCCTTACTACCCAACCTTAACGGAATTAGGTTTAACTCGCCCTTTCCGCTTTATTTCGCCGAATTCTTTTATTAATGGCAAAACTAAAACCGGTGTTGCGAACTATGTGGGCACAGGACCTTGGGTATTAACTGAGCATAAAAAAGATCAATATGCTGAGTTTAAAGTTAACCCAAATTATTGGGGAGAAAAACCAGTACTAAATGGCGTGATGTGGCGAGTGATCCCCGATAGACAAACTATGTTACTTTCTCTGCAAAAAGGGGATATTCAGCTTATTTTTGGCGCAGATGGCGACATGTTAGATATGGATTCATTTGAAGCTCTGATGGCGTCAGATAAATTCAAAACGGAAATGAGTGCGCCGATCGCGTCTCGAGCTATTGTGCTTAATAGTAGCCGAGCAATGACATCTAGCCAAAAAGTACGCCAAGCATTGCAATATGCGGTTGATAAAGAAGGGATTGCCCAAGGTATTTTAGCGGGAAGTGAAAAAGTCGCTGATACTTTAATGGCGCGCAGCGTACCTTACTGTGATTTTGCTTCCCCAACCTATATTTATCGTCCAACAAAAGCGATTGATCTATTAGAGTCTGAAGGCTGGGTATTACCAAAAGGTAAGACTATCCGTGAGAAGCAAGGCGAGAAATTACAGCTATTGCTCTCTTATAATGTGAATAATGCTGTTGAGAAAGAGATAGCTGAACTTATTCAAGATGACTTTAAAAAAATTGGTGTCGGCTTAACGATTTTAGGTGAAGAGAAACAAGCCTATTTAGATAGACAAAAAAATGGTGATTTCGATTTACAATATTCGCTCTCATGGGGAACACCTTACGATCCGGCTTCTTTTGTTTCCTCATTTAGAATACCTGCTCACGCGGATTATCAAGGGCAAAAAGGATTGGCGAATAAAGCCCAATTGGATGCAATGATTGGCGAGTTATTAATTACACCTAATGAAGCGCGTCGTCAGGAATTATATAAAACCTTGTTTACCTCATTAGCAGAGCAAGCAGTTTATATTCCATTAACTTATTCACGTACTAAGGCTATCCATCGTAGTGAATTAGAAAATGTGGGCTTTAATCCATCTCAATATGAAATACCGTTTGAAAAGATGCGCTTTAAGCCTTAATTAATGCATCAATGAGATTAACCAAAATAAGTGTGGCTCGTAATATCAACGTGCCACACTGATCAAACCTTATGCTACGTTATATATTCTGGAGAGTGCTGGCTATCTTCCCACTGGCACTGATGATTTCATTTATTGCCTTTATTCTGTTGGAGTTAGCCCCATCTGATCCTGCGGAAGTCGCGTTACGCGTCAATGAAATAGTACCAACGCCCGAAGCTATTGAAGGGATGCGCCATGAGTTAGGGTTAGATAAGCCTTTTTTCACGCGTTACTTTTTATGGTTAATGTCAGGCTTACAATTCGATTTTGGTACTTCTTTTCTTACAAGAACGCCTGTTATTCAAGAGATGCTAAGGGCATTACCACCAACACTTTGGTTAGCCTCAACAGCGCTATTCTTTACGATTATTCTGGCATTACCTTTAGCATTATGGTGCGTGGCTAAACCTCAAAGTTTTACGGATAAATGCATCCGTTTTATTGTGTTTGTTTTAACGGCAATTCCTAATTACTGGTTAGGGTTGCTCTTAATTTGGGGCGTCGCGGTTTATTTAGATTGGCTGCCTGTCAGCGGGATGTTATCGCCACAGTCTGTTATTTTGCCCGCATTAGCACTCTCTTTAGGATATATCGGCACTTATTTACGATTATTACGCGGTGCGATGCTAAATCAATGGCATCAGCCTTATGTCTTTTATGCCAAAGCGCGTGGATTACCCGATAACCTTATTTTACGTCGTCATATTTTACGTAATTCGTTGTATTCCAGTTTAACGGCATTGGGAATGAGCATTCCGAAGCTTATTGCTGGTACGGTGGTGATTGAAAATATTTTTGCTTGGCCGGGAATAGGGCGACTATGTATCAGCGCTATATTTGGTCGTGATTATCCGATGATACAAGCCTATATTTTATTGATGTCACTGTTATTTCTCTTTTTTAACTTTCTGATGGACGTCATTCAAATGATGACTGATCCACGGTTAAGGAGATAATGATGTGGCAACTGTTTTGGCAACGACTTGCAAAAGATAAAAGCGCACAACTGTGCTTATTGGTGATTATGATTGTGGTTATCGCAGGAATATTCGCCCCTTGGTTGGCACCGCATGATCCCACATTAACCTCGATACGTTTGAAATTTAAGCCAATGAGTTTTGATTATCCGTTAGGTACGGATAATTTAGGACGCTGTATCTTTTCAAGATTATTGTTTGGTGTAAGAACAACGGTATTTTATGCCTTATTAGCCATGAGTGTGACATTAATAATTGGTTGGTTAATGGGAATGTTAGCCGGATTTTTTCATGGCAAGACAGATACATTAATTATGCGGTTATGTGATGTGGTTTTGTCATTTCCAGCAGAAATTATGATCTTGGCGCTAGTGGGAATAATGGGACCGGGTATTGGTAATATCTTAATTGCCGTTATTTTAGTGAAATGGGCATGGTATGCCAGAATGATCAGAGGGGTTGTTCGCCAATATTCTCATCGTAATTACATTGCATATGCACAGGTAATTGGTGCGCCGTCTAGTCATATTTTACGGCGACATCTATTACCGGTCACTTTCGCTGAAACTATTGTCTTAGCATCAACAGATATTGGTAGTGTTATCTTAATGATATCAGCTCTCTCCTTTTTAGGGTTAGGTGTACAGCCACCCACGCCAGAATGGGGAAATATGCTTAGTGAAGCAAAAAATGTCATGGTATTACACCCAGAGCAAATGTTACCCGCAGGGATTGCCATTACCCTTGTTGTCACCGCATTTAATTTTTGGGGTGATTTTTTACGTGATGTGTTTGATCCCGATAATCGTCAGTCAGTAGGAGAAAAGCATGAACAACTTACTGACGCTTGAGCATGTTTCTATTTTTCATCAAGAAAGTGGAAAAAAGCTGATTGATGATATTTCTTTTTCGATAAAACAAGGACGTACATTAGCGATTGTCGGAGAAAGCGGTAGTGGCAAAAGTTTGATGAGTAAAGCCATTATGGGGTTGCTACCTGAACAATTAGCAATGTCAGGAGAGATTTTTTTTGAAGGAAAGAAAATCAGCCATGAAGCACTTTCTCAACGTCGAGCTTTATTAGGAACATCTTTAGGTGTGATTGTGCAAAACGGCATGAGTGCCTTTGATCCCCTGATGAGAATAGGAAAGCAATTTTGCCAAACTTTAATCTACCATTTTTCCTATTCTAAAAAGCAAGCCATAGAAGAAACTCAGTCGGCATTATCTCATGTTTTTCCTTATCAATTTCAATCTATTATGCAGGCGTTTCCTCATCAATTAAGTGGCGGGCAACTACAACGTGTGATGATTGCGATTGCACTTGCTTTATCACCGAAGCTATTAATTGCTGATGAACCGACAACGGCGCTTGATGCACCACTTCGCCAAGATATTTTAAAATTGCTTCATCATGTCGTTACAACGCATCATTCAACACTGATTTTTATTTCTCATGACTTAGGGCTAGTTAATGAAATTGCCGACGATATATTAGTCATGCAAAGAGGTAAAATGGTTGAATGTGGCGATAAAACAACCGTTTTATCGCATCCAACACAAGAATATACGCGTTATTTAATTAATGCACGCCGACAGCTTTCATTACGCTTCGAGCAATTGATTAATAAAAAAATAGATTAATATCATCATAAAAGAGGGTTTATGTTATTAAACGTTGAGAATATTAGTAAGTTTTATACTCAAAAAAATAACACACTATTTGGTGAAAAAGTGAAGGTTATTGACTCACTCTCTTTTAATATTAATTCAAGTGAAGCCTTTGGTTTAGTGGGTGAAAGTGGCAGTGGAAAAAGCACGTTAGCGCGTTTAATTTGTGGATTAGAATTACCTGACAGTGGCGCAATCTCTTTAAATAATAAGCCCGTTACAAAACGACTTCATCGCCAAGGTATAATTAGTATTGTTTTTCAAGATTATATGACTTCCGTTAATCCGACATTAACGGTGGGCGAAATTATTGCTGAGCCGATTAAAATCATTAATCCAAGTATTAGCCATCAAGCATTGAAAACACTTATTTTTGCTTTTTTAGATAAAGTAGAATTACCTAAAAGTTGCTATACACGTTATATATTTGAACTTTCTGGCGGGCAGGCTCAAAGAGTCTGTTTATGTCGTGCATTAGCGTCTTATCCAAAACTTATTGTATTAGATGAAGCGCTTAGCTCCTTAGATATTCCCACGCAAGTTCAAATATTAGATTTATTAAAACAGTTAAAAGAAGAGTTTACACTCTCTTATCTTTTTATTAGTCATGATATTCAAACGGTGGCTTATTTCTGCGATAAAGTGATGTTTTTTTTACAAGGCAGGAATATTGAATTGTGTGAGATAAATAATTTAGGCAATGTTTCTCATGATTATTCTAAAAAGCTTATTCAATCTGTTATTTAATCAACAAACAGCAATGTCTTTAAGCATTACTGCTTGTTGAATTTAATCTATTTAGAGATTATTCATTAAGTGTTCTTGAACTGCTTTTGCATCATTTGAGGCATTGAAATCGATACCAAAATTCAGCGTGCCTTCTTTGAGTTCAATACTACGCGGTGTTGCTTTAGAACAGGTAATATTCTGTATTTTTTCTTTTACTGTTTCTTGTGCTATTTTCGAGCTATCACAAGTATTAATAACGCCTTTTAACCCTTCGCTACAATAACTATCAACACCTATTGTTTTTAAATCCTCAGCAGTAAATGCAGACCAATCAAAAGCAACTTTTATATTGGCATCACAGCTTTTATTTAAATCGACAACACGAGACTGAATATTCTCTTCGAATTTTTGTTGTAATTCTCTTTCAGCTAATGTCGCTGAAAAAGTAGAAGAGGAAATAAGTAGCAGAGAAAGACTAATAGCAATATTTTTCAACATAATAAATGCTCCAAAAAAGAATATATAAATTTAAGTTAACTCATTAAAAATAAAGTAATAGCGCGTTATAGCAATAGGAATATTATTGTTTTTCTTTATTTCATTATTTTTTGAATAATATCTCTTATTATTAGTGAGATATCTTTTAATAAAATCGTATTTATTGTCGAGATATTAACATTTCAATAAGTGCTTTTACTTATCTTATTAATTAAATGTTCGTTAGTTTCATAACGAACATAATCGATTCAGTACATCATTTAAATAACCCACAAAGCCAAATAAATAAATTATCATTAAAATCATGCAATTATGTTATCTATGTAGATCTGCATCACAAACTAATCTTATTGTGATTGTTTTTTCGTCATGCTCGAATTAACTTGCTAACTCGAAGTAGCAAAAATTAGCATAGCGTTAGCAAATGATGAGGGTTCGCATGGAACAACAATATTTTATTGGCGTTGATGTTGGCTCAGCCAGTGTCCGTGCAGCGGTATTTGATAGCAATGGAAAGCGTTTGGGCTTTTCTGTTCGCCCTATTGCGCAGTTCCGCCCAAAAACGGATTTCGTTGAGCAATCGTCTACCGATATTTGGCAGCAGGTTTGCACTACCGTAAAAGAGTCGGTGGCGTTATCTGCTATTGATCCTATCCATGTGAAATCTATTGGTTTTGATGCCACCTGTTCTTTGGTTGCTGTGGATAAGGACGGTAAAGGGCTTTCTGTTTCACCAAGCGGTAAAGCTGAGCAAGATATCATCATGTGGATGGATCACCGTGCTGTACAAGAAACAGTCACTATCAATCTGACCAATGATCCTTCATTGCGATATGTTGGCGGTGAAGTGAGTATCGAAATGGAATTGCCAAAAATTCTGTGGTTAAAAAATCATTACCCAGAGCGTTATGAAAATGTATGGCGATTCTTTGATTTAGCTGACTTTTTAGTATGGAAAGCAACATCAGGGGATGTCGCAAGTACTTGTACATTAACCTGTAAATGGAACTATTTAGCACATCAGGGACAATTTAGTGAGAGTTTGTTAGCCGATGTAGGTTTGGATGAATTATTAGAAAAAGTACCACAAACCATCCTTGCGTTAGGTGAACAAGCAGGTTGTTTAGATGAATCAGTTGCCAATGCGTTTGGCTTGCACACGGGTGTAATTGTTGCTTCAGGCATTATTGACGCTCATGCGGGTGGCTTGGCATTAACAGCATCACAACCTGAAGGGAGTTTGGCAATTATCAGTGGCACGTCTAACTGCCACATGATTGTGAGCCAATATCCCATTATGGTACCCGGTGTTTGGGGACCTTATTTTGGCGCGATGTTACCCGAATTATGGCTAAACGAAGGCGGTCAAAGTGCTGCTGGTGCGTTAGTTGAATGGTCTATCCGCCGTCATGAATCATGGGCTGAATTAGAGCAAGAAGCGAATGAAAAAGGCGTTAACTACTATGCCTTATTAAACGAAGCCGTCGCTGAATTGGAAGAGAATGAACAATACCCAACAGCACAGTTTCATGTTTTAGCTGACCATCATGGCAATCGTTCTCCGCGCGCAAACCCTGCCGCCAAAGGCATGGTAAGCGGATTAACGCTGGAAAGTGGTCGAGTTGCATTGGCTCGTTATTATCTCGCGACACTGCAATCTATTGCTTACGGTACACGCCATATTATCGACACGCTTGAAGATGCTGGACATCAAATTAATCGTATCGTGATGTGTGGTGGTGCAACGAAAAATCCATTATGGCTACGCGAATATGCCAATGCGACAGGTCGTGAAATTCATTTAGCACAAGAAGAAGATGCAGTGAATTTAGGGGCTGCATTATTAGGTGCAGTGGCATGTAAAGCCTTTGATGATTTCTCTAAAGCTGCCAGTGCAATGGTGCGAGAAGGTGGCATTATCACTCCAGATAGCGACACGTTTGCCTTCCATCAGGCCAAATATCAAGTTTATTTGCAGATGTATCAAGATCAGCAGCGTTATAACGAAATGATGTCGGATTGTTGACCACTAATTTTTCCGATTATGAACCGAGTTTACCTTACCAGGGATATCTTATGTTGAACTTAAATCTACCAAAATTACCGACAACCATCACAGCAGGTCAGAAAGAGATCCTGATGGTCACCAACGCAGACTTACGCGAGCCTGCAAACGTAACGTGCTGGCCTGTACAGAAAAAATTTGAAGATAAATTGGCTGCAGCATTAGACGCTCAAGGTTACAAAATGAAGCGTGCTCATGAAATTAATGAAGCTCGCGGTCATGGTTTTATCAGCAGTCAGCGTGAAGGTTGCGATATGTTTGCCGCAATCGATCCTGATGCACCGGTTATTGTGTTATTAACCGCATGGCAATATTCACACCATATTGCCTCTTCATTAGCACATCATCGTGGCCCTATTTTACTGCTGGCTAACTTTGATGGTACATGGCCGGGTCTGGTGGGCATGTTGTGTTTAGCGGGTACGATGACCAGTTTAGGTAAAAATTATTCACGTTTATGGTCAGAAGAGTTTGATGATGAATTCTTTGTAGATGGCTTAGCAACTTGGTTGAAATATGGTTATGTAAATCATAAGCTTAGCTATCTTACAGATATTGCGCCAACACACAGGGTAATGGCGACAGAAGCTGGCGAAGTGGGTCGTAAAGTCGGCGAATACATAATTAAAAATAAAGAAATAATCGGTTTGTTCGATACATTCTGTATGGGAATGATTAACGGGGTCTTCCCACAACAGGCAATGATCAATATTGGTATGCCAATTGAATCCCTTTCTCAATCTGCGTTACTGGTCGAAATGGCAAAAGTACCGACAGAATTAAGAGAGGCATGTTTACAGTGGTACGAAGATAACGGGATGACGTTTATGTTTGGTCAAGATGACAAAACTGAACTCACTCGTGAACAAGTGATGGAGCAGTGCGCCATGATGATTGCAATGGCGCGTTTCGTAAAACGTTTTGGTCTAACAGCGGTGGGTGTGCAATATCAGCAGGGCTTAAAAGATTGTTGCCCAGCGTCTGACTTTGCTGAAGGTGCGATTGGTTCAACCGCGCGTTTCCCACTGCCAGATGAAAACGGCGAGATTATCTGCCCTAACACGCCAATTCCTTGTATCAACGAAGTGGATATGGGTACGGCTATTCCTCAAACGATGTTATGGCGTTTATTAACATCATTAGGATTACCTGCTGAAACCACACTACATGACATTCGTTGGGGTAGTGAGTATGAAGGAACATTCTACTGGGATATGGAAATTTCAGGCTCTGTTCCTTTTGAACACCTTAAAGGTGGCCTAAAAGGCGCAACAGGTTATCGTCAGCCTCCGATGTTCTTCCCTAAAGGGGGTTCAACTATCGCAGGTCAAGGCAAAGCAGGGCGCTTATTATGGGGCCGTGCACACTATGAAGGTACTGATGTGATTATGCATATTGGTACAGGTGTGGCTGTGGAGTTACCTGAAGCAGAATTTGAACGTCGCCGTAAAGCAACTAACTACGAATGGCCATTATTAAACTGTACGTTAGATGGCGTAACTCGTGATGACCTTATGGCGGGACATCAAAGTAACCACATTACTGTGGCTTATGTTGATGAAGATAAATTGGCGTTTGTGCTAAAAGCATTTGTTGCTCAAGCACTGACTCAAGGTATCCAAGTGAAAGTGGCAGGTGATGCCATTAACTTACTGTAAGGAATTGATGATGAGTCAGCAAAAATACGTCGGTGTTTGGCCTGTTATGCTAACCCCTTTTGATGCCAAAGGGGAGATTGATTGGGCGTCATTAGAGCGCCTTGTAGACTGGTATATTGATTCTGGTGTACACGGACTCTTTGCCGCCTGCCAATCAAGCGAAATGTTTTATTTAAGTGATGAGGAAACTCAAGCACTCACCCGTTTTATCGTTGAAAAAGCAGATGGAAGAGTACCTGTAGTTGCTTCTGGTCATACTGCAACAGCATTAAGTCAGCAAAAAGAACAATTGCAGGCAATGGCTGGCACAGGCGTCGATGGCGTCATTATGATCAGTAATCGCTTGGCTCTAGTCGGGGAGTCGGATGATAAAGCGCTGGAAACACTGCAAGTCTTAACCAATGTGGTACCAAAAGAGATTGATTTGGGTATCTATGAATGCCCTTATCCTTACAAACGTTTGTTATCTGAGGAAATTGTAGAGTGGTGCGCACAAAGTAATCGCTTTACCTTTATCAAAGATACGTGCTGTTCTCTTCCGATGATAGAACGTCGTTTGGCATTATCAAAAGGGACTCGCTTGCATCTTGCAAACGCCAACAGTCAAACGCTATTAGCTTCATTCCAAGCAGGATGTCAGGCATATAGCGGTGTAATGGCAAACTTCCATCCAGAGCTTTATGTTTGGCTTTATGAGAATTGGAAGGATAAACCAGAGCAGGCTGCGGTGTTAGCAGATTATTTATCAACAGCAGCGATGACCGAAACACTGGATTATCCAGCATGCGCTAAATATCATCAGCGCCTGATTGGTAACTTCAGCACACTGGTCTGCCGTTCCCGTAACAGCAGTCAGTTTGAAAACTCATTTTTCCCTTCTGCCGTCAATAGCATGACTGCATTGGGTGAGAATATGAAGAAGTGGCTTTCGTTAGATTAATTTAGGACACAGGAGTAGGAATATGCCTTTCGTGATGAAGGAAACCCAGTTTGTGCTTGATAATGCACATTCACTTTTTAATCACTGCCATGCTTCAACGATTGTGCGTGTGCCTAACTCTGAGCGTTTGTTAACCGCTTTTTTTGCTGGCGATAAAGAAGGTAGCGGTAATACCGCTATCTGGCTGGTAATGAAAGAGGGTGATCATTGGCAACACGCTCAACCTGTTGTTAAAAATCCGGGTGTTGCGCACTGGAATCCAGTTTTACATGTTGACCCATCAACAGGTAATATCTGGCTGTTTTATAAAACGGGTCCCGATGTACATAGTTGGACGACCCAATACGTTATCTCGAAGGATGGCGGAAATAGCTGGAGTTTACCGAGTGAATTGGTTTCTGGTGATGTAGCACCTAGAGGTCCTGTGAAAAATAAAGTGTTAGTGATGTCGAATGGCGAGTGGTTGGCACCGGGATCGGTTGAGGATGACCAATTCTGGGATGCGTTTGTCGATATTTCGAGTGACAACGGTCAACACTGGTTGCGAGTAGATATTCCAATTGAACATCATAAAGGTGAACAAGCGGAACATGAAATCTGGCAGGGTTTAAAGGACGATGCCTTATGGGAGACTGATCTACAACGCGTTTTTCAATGGGATGGCGTGATACAGCCAACACTATGGGAATCCCGGCCTGGGCATGTGCATGCCATGATGCGGAGTACGCGCGGTACTATTTATCGTAGCGATTCAACGGATTATGGGCGCAGTTGGTGTCCAGCTTATGCAACAATATTACCAAATAATAATAGCGGCATTGATGTCGTCTCCTTCGCAGATGGTCAACTGGCATTGGTGTATAACCCGAATTCAGGTAACTGGAGTCGTCGTTATCCAATCTCTGTTAGTCTTTCATCCGATAATGGCAGTACTTGGTCTGAACCATTCGATTTACTCGATGGGGAAGGCGAATTTTCATATCCAGCTATTATTGCTGAAAACAATACCCTACACGTGACCTTTACTTGGAATCGAAAAAACATTGTTTATCAGCAGTTAATGGCTACTCAATAAAAATGTGGAGAAAGGGTTTTATGAAAAAGAGTCTACTCGCAGCGTTGGCGATTACGATGACACTGGGCATGGGGAACGCAGTTGCCCAACAGTTAACGTATCCTACAAAAAATATTGATGTTGTCATCCCGAAAAACCCGGGCGGTGGTACTGATACTTCAGCACGTACTATCATTGAATTTGCAAAAGATGTCATGCCAGCGGGACGTATTTTCGTTCCTGTGAATAAGCCAGCTGGTAATGGTTTAACTGGTCTGATTGAAGTTGCTAATGCGCGTCCAGATGGCACGAAATTAGTGATGACAACCGTTGAACTTGCGATGTTCCCACACCAAGGAAAATCACCAGTTACTTATAAAGACTTCACCCCAATCGCAACAACTATCGCTGATCCAGTCGTGTTAGTTGTTAATGCAGAATCACCTTATACCACGTTACAAGAGTTTATCGATGGCGCGAAAGCGAATCCGGGTAAACTGAAAGTGGGTAACTCAGGTATGGGTGCTATTTATCACTTAGCTGGCGTTAATATCGAACGTACCACTGGCGCTAAATTTAACCATATCCCTTACAACGAAGGTACAGGCCCTTCAATCGCTGCTTTAGTGGGTAACCACATCGATGGCGTCTTAACCACTCCGGGTGCCGTTAAATCTCAAGTTGATGCCGGTATTCTACGTGTTCTTGGTGTAATGGATGAGCGTCGTTTCCCATTATTCCCAGCAGTACCTACTTTCAAAGAAGCATTAAAATTAGACACTAACGTGAAAATGCGTGCTTGGGCAGTATTAGCAACAACCGCTAATGTGCCTGATAACGTGAAGAAAGAGTTAGTTGATGCATTCTCTGAAGTAGTTCAAAAACCTGGATACCAAGAAGCACTGAAAAAACAAGGTATTATGCCTGTATTTATCACTGGTGACGATGCTTACCAAATGATGAAAGAAGACCACGAGATGTATGCTGAGTTAATTTCAGCAACCCTGAAAAAATAACTTTTCTAATATTATAAACCACCCTACCTGTTATGGCAGGTAGGGTCGGGGAGATCCCGACATGACAAAAATCAATACAATCATCGGTGCGATTTCAGTGGCTTTCGGGGCACTAATTATCTATCTCTCCCGTGATATGAGCATGTTTGATGATTATGGTGTGCCTGGGGAGCGTTTTTGGCCTTATGGTCTTGCCATCTTATTTATTTTACTGGGGATTTTTCAATGGATTAGTATTGTGGTTGATAAAATCAAACACGTACATAAGTCTGTTGACCTGAGTTCTACCGCAGTTAAACGCGCTTATGGTTTAGGCATCTTTATGTTGGTCTATGCCGCAGGTCTGCACTTTTTTGGCTTTATTATTCCGTCACTGCTTCTTATCCCGGTCATTATGTGGCTGATGAATGAAAGAAAACCTATCGCACTGGTTATTATTCCGGTTGTAATGGTTGCCGCCGTTTATGTCTTCTTTGACATTATCTTTAATTCACCTCTGCCAACCTCCGTCTTTTTTGAGTAAGCGGTAAAGGAGCTTTGAGATGGAAATACTAGACGCTTTAATGGTCGTTTTCAGTCTGGAAACGATAACGATGATCCTGTTAGGGGTATTTGCGGGTATTATTATCGGCGCATTACCGGGCCTAACAGTGAATATGGGGATTGCATTACTTCTCCCATTAACTTACTCCTTCCAAGGAATGACGGGTATCCTCCTGTTATTAGGAATGTATTGTGGTGCCGTTTACGGTGGCTCAATTACTGCGATATTGATTAGTACGCCGGGTACTCCCGCTTCTGCTGCAACGGTATTGGATGGTTATCCAATGGCGAAAAAAGGTGAAGCAGGAAGAGCGCTGGGTTTATCTACGATGGGGTCTATGTTTGGGGGGATTTTTAGTACGATTGCCCTGATCGTTATTGCGCCTCAATTAGCAAAAGTAGCAACAGGTTTCTCTGCGGCTGAATATTTTGCACTGGCGGTATTTGGCATAAGTATTATTACCAGTGTATCATCGCAATCGATTGTGAAAGGATTAATGGGTGGCGCGATAGGTTTGGCTATTGCGACAATTGGACTTGATCCAATGACATCTGGACCTCGTTTCACCTTTGATACTGTGTACCTGATGGGTGGGGTTTCATTTATTCCTATCTTGGTTGGTCTGTTCGCTTTCTCTCAAGGCTTGATTAGTTTTGAAGAAGAGTACCGTGAACGTAAGCAGAAGAAGAGCGAAAAAATTAACGCGCGTATTCACCGAGTCTTACCAACATGGGCTGATTTTAAACGTGTGTTACCAACTTATTTTCGTTCATCTGCCATTGGTACAACGATTGGTGCAATTCCGGGAACGGGCGGAGATATCTCATCATTTATCTCTTATAACGAAGCAAAACGTTGGTCTAAACACCCTGAAGAGTTTGGTCACGGTTCGCCAGAAGGTGTTTCTGCACCAGAAGCCGGTGCAAACTCAGTAACAGGCGGAACCATGGTGCCTTTAATGACCTTAGGTATTCCGGGTGATGGTGCAACTGCCATTATCATGGGTGCATTTATGGTTCAAGGATTGGCATTAGGGCCTCAGCTCTTTACTGACAATCCAGTTGAAGTTAACAGCATCTTTATTGGCTTGATGATGGCGAATATTTTCCTCGGTATCTTAGGTTTCTTATGTATGAAACTCTTTGTTCGAGTGATGGATGTTCCGCGTCGCGTATTAGTACCAATTATCTTTGTATTATGTAGTGTAGGTGCTTATTCTGTGAACCATAGTATCATTGATGTATTCGTGATGATGGGGGCAGGGTTACTCGCTTACATTATGATTAAGCTCGATTTCTCCATGTCTCCTGTGGTTATTGGGATTATCTTAGGGCCGATGGCTGAATCAAACTTACGTCGTGCTTTAATGATGTCTCAGGGTGATTTATCTATCCTGTATACACGCCCGATTACAGCGACATTCTTAGGTATTGCGATACTGACGTTGATCCTACCAATTATTGGACCTTCGTTAAAAGCGATGTGGAAGAAATACCGAGCGAAGCCGGCTCAGTAAAGGTTAACTGGCCCTCATCATTAAGATGAGGGCAATATCAATGATGGAATATTAATGGCAAAAACAGTTGAACAGATTGCAAATGACCTGAATTTGTCTATTACCACAGTCAGATTGGTATTAAATGGCAAAGGTGATCAATACCGGATCAGTGCAAAAACGCAAAAGAAGATAGCGGACTATGTTGAGGTGTTTGGTTATACCGTCAATCATGCAGCTAGAAGCTTAAAGCTTAATAAAACAGATACCTACGGATTGGTTATCCCTCGTCTTTCTAACCCATTCTTCGCCGCTTTGGCTGAAAAATTAGAGATGCATTGTCACCAAATTGGTTGTCAGCTAACGATTAGCTGTACCTATGGTGATATCAAAAATGAAAATAAGCTCGTTAAATCAATGGATGAGCGTAATGTTGATGGTATTTTCATTGTGTCATCAAGCCGTAAAAATCAGCTACATCATGTGAAGCATCGTCAAAAACCATTGGTTTTTTTAGATAGAGATTTCTCTGTCAGTGAGGCTATTTGTGTCGCTTCAGATAACTGTGACAGTGGTGCGCAACTGACAAGAGCGATGATAAAGCGAGATGTACCAATTCATTTTTTTGCGGGTGATGCATTATTACCCACCATCGCAGCGCGTTTGCGCGGTTATGTGCAAGCCATAAAAGGGCATTATGGTGATGATAATCGTGTCACTGTCTCTTATGCTGAGCATAATACGACCAAAGATGGTGAGCAGATGATGAAACAGTATTTAGAGCAACATCAGCAAATACCTTCTCATTTTATTGCCTCATCATTGCCTATTCTTGAAGGTTTATTGAGTGTTATCCGTCAGCGTGAAGGAAGTATTCCTGCTCATCTTCATATCGGTACATTCGATGATCATGTGATGCTCAGTTTTTTACCTAATAATGTGTGGTCAATGAAGCAAGATGAAGCGTTATTAGTCGAAAAAGCCTTTGAAATCATGTCTGCAAAGATAGCCGGCACCGCAGTTAAATCCCCTGCATTAATAAAAACACAACTTATCGAGCGCCTAATTTCTACCCAATGAGTCAATTAAATCGCTTATTCGCCTCACTTTGTGAGTAGATTAGCCGGATTAATTGACTCATCACTGTATAAATAAAACACAATAGGAACATTAGTCTGTTCGTTTTATTGTTATTCTTTTTTTACTTTTACAAATGCGCGCTACTCTACTTATCTCGTTTTAACAAAAATAGGGGCTCTTGATTATCTGCAATCAGAGGCTCATAATTTAAGCGGATAGTTCCATTTTATTAATATAAAAGGATATTAAAGAAAGATGAACGATGATGTTGACCGATGTCCTGAGTGTGAAGTAAGGGCGTATTATACGAATGATTTTGTTCGTGTTTATCAAGCCTATTCAAATACTATTGCTCAGAGCGCAGTCGCAAACGGAACATTTGTTTCGCCCCCTTTTAGTATGACCCGCATGACTTGGGTAAAACCTTCCTTTCTTTGGATGATGTACCGCTCTGGTTGGGGACGTAAAGACGCTAATCAAGCTTCTATTCTTGCGGTTGATATTACGCATGGAGGCTTTCAAGAGATGCTGACACAAGGTGTTGTGAGTCATTTCGATCCAGACCGCTATGCCAGTGCTGAAATGTGGAAAGAAGCGTCAGAAACCAGTAATATCCGCATTCAGTGGGATCCTGAACGTGATATTTATCTGAATCGACTCAGTTATCGCACCATCCAAATTGGTTTGCGAAATCAAGCAGTTGAAAAATATTGCAAAGAGTGGATTGTGAATATTACGGATATTACCGATAAGGTACATAAAATAGATGCTTGTATTGCTAATGGTGATCTCGACACCGCATACAGCCTATTACCGGTAGAAAAACCGTATCACTTTGGTGAGTAATTCATCAAGATGTCACCCCGCTTAATTGGCGGGGTAATTGTAAGATAGGATCAGGCTTGCACAAGTTCAGGACGAACACCTAGCGTATGGCAAATAGCATAGGTTAATTCTGAACGATTAAGTGTATAAAAATGGAAGTCTTTGACGCCTTCACGGCTTAAAATCTTCACCATATCAATCGCAATCGAAGCACCTACCAGACTACGTGTTTCAGGATCGTTATCTAACCCATCAAACATTTTATGCATCCAACCCGGAATTTTCACATTGGTTAAACCCGCAAAGCGTTTTAGTTGTTTAAAATTCGTGACAGGTAAAATTCCCGGCACAATCTCAACATCAATACCTGTTGAAACACAGCGATCACGAAAACGTAAATAGCTTTCGACATCAAAGAAAAATTGAGTGATCGCGCGATTTGCCCCCGCATCGACTTTTCTTTTTAAGTTAATTAAATCTGCTTGTGCACTTTTTGCTTCAGGATGCACTTCAGGATAAGCCGCAACAGAGATATCAAAATCACCCACGCCTTTGAGTAAGTGAACTAAATCTGTGGCATACATATCGGGTTTTTGAGAGTTGTCTGGTAAATCGCCTCGTAAGGCAACAATATGTCGAATGCCACTTTGCCAATAATCTTGTGCGATATGTTGTAGCTCTTCACGGCTAGCATCAACGCAAGTTAAATGCGGTGCAGCTTCTAATCCTGTGCGCTCTTTAATTCCTTTAATAATCGAGTGAGTTCTATCTCGCTCGCCTGAGTTTGCACCATAAGTCACAGAAACAAAGCTCGGTTTTAAGGTATTTAAGCGCGCAAGAGATTGCCAAAGAGTATTTTCCATCTCTTCGGTACGAGGCGGGAAAAACTCAAAGGAAACTTGGATCTGACCATCAAGTTCGGCAAGATTTTGATTTAATGCTTCATGTTGGCTTGCGTGATAAAAGCTCATACCTGTACCTCATCAATCATGTCACTGTGTTGTTATTCTTATTTAAGTATCACTACCTATTTACCCATCTAACCATTTAGACGTCTAGATGTAGATTCTCTTAATTAGGCTATTTAGTCAACAACTATTCACCCTGTTTTTGATGAGGATAATTCAATAGAAATGAGAGAAAACTTCATGTTGAAGTTTTCTTTAATAAAGAAAATTAGCTTCACCATGCATAAGCTGTGTGATTTTTCTTCTACAATTAAATGAATTAACTTATTGAAGGGAGGCGAAATGATCACCTGTAAGCGAGTGTATAACGATAAAGAGGGAATCCATGAAGGTTATCGCGTATTAGTGGATAGATTGTGGCCAAGAGGCGTGAAAAAAACAGACTTTCATTATGATGAGTGGAATAAAGAGGTTGCACCTTCGACCGAATTACGAAAATGGTTTCATGCGGGTGGCGGTGATTTTACTGAATTTACCCAACGTTATATTGCCGAATTGACAGGCGCTCCTGAACATTGGCAACCCCTTCTTGTGATAGCAAAAGAGCAACCGCTAGTACTACTTTATTCAGGCAAAGATGAGCAACAAAATAATGCAACTGTGTTAAAAGCTTTTTTAGAAAAACAGTTAGCACACTGTTAATAATGAATAATTTGAGCGTTTGAGTAAAAAAGCAAAAAAAGTAAAAAAAGCAAAAAAAAAGTGGCGCGGTATTAGGCGCCACAAAAATTGCTAATAAAAACATCGAACAGAGTCAGAGAATATTTTTGCTACTCTTATGCAGTGTGTGTATTTGCCGCTAACCATTGACTAATACGTTGTTTTTGTTCGTCATTTAGCCACATGCCGAGTTTGGTACGACGCCAAATAGCATCATCAACTTCGATAACCCACTCATGTTTTACTAAATAACGTAATTCTGCTTCATACAGATTATGACCGAAGTTTTCACCCATACCTGCTAAATCAGTAATACCTTCAAGCAGTAATTCAGTGTTGCTACCGTAAGTGCGGGCAAAACGCAGTGCGAGTGCTTCTGGTAACCAAGGGTGACGTTGACGAATTAAACGAGAGTAACCATCACGATCACAACCTTCTAAATTACCGCCCGGTAATTGACCGTTTTTAGTCCACGGTTTACCCATATTAGGGAAATAGCTCACGAGTTTATCAACAGCGTGTTCACCTAATTTACGATAAGTCGTTAATTTACCACCAAATACAGATAACAGTGGTGTTTGACCATTATCATCGTGAACATCTAAGGTGTAATCACGGGTGATCGCTTGTGGAGAATCTGATTCATCGTCACATAATGGACGCACGCCAGAGTAATCCCAAACCACATCTTCTTTGGTTAACTGCTTTTTAAAGTGATCGTTATAGACTTTCAGTAAGTACTGAATTTCGTTGTCATCAATCGCGACATCTTTAGGATCGCCGTTATATTCAACATCCGTAGTACCGATGATAGAGAACTCATCCATCCAAGGAATAACGAAAACAATACGGTTATCTTCGTTTTGTAAAATATAAGCTTGCGGTTCGTTATGAGCGCGAGGAATAACAATATGGCTACCTTTAATTAAGCGGATGCCGTAAGGTGATTTCAGTTTTAAGCCTTCATCAAACAGCGTTTTAACCCAAGGGCCAGCGGCATTGACAAGTGCTTTTGATTGATAGAGCGATGTTTCACCAGTGCGTAAATCTTGCGCTTCTACCATCCATAAATTATTTTCACGCCAAGCGCGAGTGACTTTAGTGCGAGTGCGTACTTCACCGCCACGACGGACAATCTCTTGTGCGTTGAGTACCACTAAACGTGCATCATCAACCCAGCAGTCTGAATATTCAAAACCGCGTGTTAATTCTGGTTTTAACACAGAATTTGCACCGAATTTAATGCCTTTACTGCTTGGCAGGCTGACACGTTTTCCTAAATGATCATAAAGGAATAGACCAATACGGATCATCCAAGCTGGGCGTAAGTGTGGTTGGTGCGGTAGACGAAAGCGCATTGGAAATGCGATATGTGGTGCTAAACGTAATAATACTTCACGCTCTGCCAGTGCTTCGCTTACTAAGCGAAACTCATAATGTTCTAGATAACGTAAACCACCATGAATAAGTTTAGAGCTCGCGGAAGATGTCGCACTTGCTAAGTCTTGAGCTTCCAGCATAAGTACTGAAAGGCCTCGGCCAGCTGCATCCGCCGCAATTCCAGCGCCGTTTATTCCGCCGCCGATGACAATCAAGTCTTGAGTTTTCATAACATCCTCCTACGAATGCGCGAAACAATTCTTTAATGTTCGTTTTCGCTCATAATTGTAATGAAGTTTGATGAAAATGCCAACTATATAACTGATAAAAAACATAACCGCGTGATATGGATAACAATTTATTATCATATCCACATTTTTTGTGTGCCTATTAAAAATAAACAACATTGTTAATGTATTAATAAAAAAGACAGGTGATGTATCAAAAAAGAGTGTAAATAGAATGAGTTAATTAGAGTTTAGTAAAAAATAGGCGAAAAAAAAGTACCTAAGAAGGTACTTTTTGAGGAATTTATTCAATTAACATAATTCGAGTTGAACGTTGTGTTGCTCAACAATTTTTTGGATCCCTGCTGGTGGTTCTTGATCGGTAAATAAGTAGTCGATCAAATTCATATTGCCTAAATTCACCATTGCATTACGACCAAACTTAGAATGGTCTGTCACCAACATTACGCAGCGTGAGTTTTCGATAATTGCGCGTTTAGTTCGAACTTCATGGTAATCAAACTCAAGTAGAGAACCATCCATATCGATGCCGCTTATCCCTAAGATGCCGTAATCAAGACGGAATTGAGAGATAAAATCAAGTGTAGCTTCACCGACAATACCACCATCTCGCGTACGTACTTCACCACCGGCAAGAATTAAGCGAAAGTCTTCTTTGCCCATCAGTAACGTTGCCACATTGAGATTGTTGGTCACGATACGTAGGTTTTTGTGGTTAATTAAAGCATGCGCAACGGCTTCAGGTGTTGTTCCGATATCAATAAATAGTGTTGCACCATCAGGAATTAAGCTTGCTACTCGTTGTGCGATACGTGATTTTTCATCAGACCACATGATTTTACGATCATGATAAGCCGTATTTACGGAGCTTGAAGGTAATGCCGCACCGCCGTGATGACGTTGGATTTTGTTCTTTTCCGCTAATTCATTTAAATCACGTCGGATTGTCTGTGGGCTGACTTCAAAATGCTCCACCAATTCTTCAGTGCTGACATAGCCTTGTAGGCGTACCAGTTCAATGATGGCATCATGTCGTTGCGTTTGCTTCACAGGTATCCCCTAATGTTAAAAATATCATGTTAATTTTATTATGATCTACGAGATAATTGATGTCGATTATCCCACAAAGCCATCAATAAGCCGATAAGGAAGCCTGCAAAATGTGCAGTATTTCCGATAGAGTCACCTAAAACGCCCATGTAACCCGCAACAATCCACAAAATCGAAAAGCCGATTAAGCCTGTTGGAGCACCAATACCTTTTTCTGGATTACGTATTCCTGTTAAGCCTACATAGCCGATTAATGCGTAAACAACACCGGAAAGCCCACCAAAATTAGAGTCTGTAAACAGTGATTGTGCCCAATTACTAAAGAGCGCAGAAACGAGCATGATGACAAATAGTTTACCCGTACCTAATCGTTGCTCTGTTTGACTTGCGAGATACCACCACATCGCAAGGTTAAAGGCGATGTGCATCAGTGAGAAGTGAACAAACGCAGGGGTGATATAGCGCCAAACTTCAAAGTTCAAGCTCTCTTTGTAAGGCCACGCCAGATGGAGCATAACGTTATAATCGCCTGCTACTTGTTGCCAAATAAAAATAAGGATACATAAAATGACCACCAGTACCGTTAATGGGCCTGAGCGTTGCACCATATTTTTTATCGAAAAGGCAGGGCGATATTTTATACCCGTATTTTTCGGATCTCCGGTTTGCCAACTCGCGGCTTGGTAACGTGGGTGAAAAGGCTCACGTAAAAAAGTATTTAGTTCTTTTTCAACCATATCCAACTGATGTTGGTCTTCTAACCAAAGTGAGATCTGCTGATTTTCATTTTTTGCGTGAATTCGCACACCTTTCGTTGCCATATAATTGACAAATAAATCAGCTGCTTGAGGGTTAGAAAGCGTAATAATGTGGATCATTAACAAAACTCATCTGTAGTTATTGCAGAGAAGTTATCGCTTGTGGAAACTCTCTTAGCCATGCTTCAAAACCACCGTTGATACTATAAACGGTTTCAAAGCCCATATTGACCAGATATTGAGCTGCGCCTTGGCTGCTATGACCGTGATAACACATCACCATAACAGGAACATCAAAGTCAGCATCTTGTAAAAATTGGTTTAGCGTATCATTGGTGAGATGAAATGCGCCAGTAGCATGACCAATGCGGTAACTCTGAGGATCTCTTACATCAACTAAGATTGCCGATTGAGATGTCCAGAATTGATAGGCTTGTTCAATACTAAGAAATTGAAACTTATCCATAATTGTCTTATTTATTATATTGTTAATTGATTTATTTGTTCTGAGCGAGAGAACGATACATTTATCATAACGTCAAATGGGTAAAGATGACGTTACACTTTGTAAATGATTATTTTAATAAACAAATCCCCCATGATATCAGTGCAGGTGAGTATCATAGGGGATGTGATACTGAGGGATCAGTAGTAGGAGTGTTCGCCGCGTTGGTGTTCAGTTAAATCTTTCACACCTTTCAATTCATCTGGGAACAGGTTTAACAGCTCTTTTTCGATACCATCTTTTAATGTGACATCAATCATTGAACAACCGTTACAGCCACCACCAAATTGTAAGATAGCATAACCATCTTCAGTGATTTCCATCAAACTAACGCGACCACCATGACCGGCTAATTGTGGGTTAATTTGTGATTGCAGTACGTATTCGACGCGTTCAATTAACGGTGCATCAGCATCGACTTTACGCATTTTTGCGTTAGGTGCTTTCAGCGTTAATTGTGAGCCCAGTTGGTCAGTGACAAAGTCAATTTCTGCATCTTCTAAGAAAGGTGCGCTGATGTCATCAACATACGCAGAAAGTTTTTCGAACTTAATTTCAGTATCGTTTGGCTCTACGGCATCAGGTGGGCAGTATGAAACGCCACATTCAGCATTAGGTGTGCCTGGATTGATAACGAATACACGAATTTGGGTGTTGGGTTCTTGGTTAGCCAGTAGTTTGGCAAAATGCGCCTGTGCGGCATCAGTAATAATAATCATATCGTCTTGCTCAATAGTTGACTGTTCTGGTTGGTTATCATACGCCCAATTGGCGGTTAACTACAAGGTTCGGCAAATCGCCCATACCTCAACAGAGCGTGCTCCCGCACGAAATAACAAGGGTACTATGCTCTTTAATGTCGCGCCTGTAGTGATAACATCATCAATTAGTGCCAGATTTTTCCCTGATACCGACACTGTGTTATTTAATACAAATGCATTCTTTAAATTTTGTTGCCTTTGTTTGGCATTAAGATGCGTTTGCACCAGTGTAGCACGAGTTCTTATCAGGGTATTCGGTTGATAAGCACAATTTAGCCACCTTGCCAAAGGCTTAGCGATAGCTTCTACTTGCTCAAAGCCTCTAGACCAACGGCGATGATGATGCGAAGGAACGCTAATAATTCTGTCAGGTATCTGCACCAAGTTTTCTCGCCGATGTGAAAGCCATCGCAATAGAAAAAGTCGTGCAAGACATAAAGCTATTTGAGGGCGAGGTTGGTATTTATAAAGGTGTAATAATTTATTTAATGGCGGTTGATAGTCAGTGACTGTCAACATCTGTTTCCATAATGGAGGTGATTGCAAGCAGCGCCCACATAGCATCATAGAGTGAGATGAGGGATATAAACAGCATGGGCAGCGGTTATGCTGCTTAGGTAAATGTCGAATACAACTCGAACAAACACCTTTAGTATCATAATGTAAGGGTTGGCGACACAACCAACAATATCCTGCTATTGTTATCCACATAATGAAAATCCCTGTACTAAGAGAAGAGAGCATAACAATGAATAAATTGTATTGGCAGACAATGGGTGAAGGAAAAACGCATCTTGTGCTATTACACGGATGGGGATTGAATGCAGAGGTCTGGCAATCATTAATACCGCGACTAAGTTCGCATTTTACACTGCATCTTGTTGATCTCCCAGGATATGGTCGTAGCCAAGGGTTTCCTGTTCTTACATTAAAAGAGATGGCTGACATTGTTTTTACCAAAGCCCCCGATAATGCCATTTGGTTAGGATGGTCTTTAGGGGGATTAGTCGCCAGCCGTGTTGTTTTAGATAATCCCAATAATGTACAAGCATTGATTACAGTGGCTTCTTCGCCTTGCTTTGCTGCTCATGAGGATTGGCCGGGTATCAAACCTGAAGTGTTAAAGGGGTTTGAACAGCAGTTAAACGAGAATTTTCATCGTACAGTTGAACGTTTTTTAGCACTGCAAACATTGGGCACACAAAGTGCGCGTGAAGATATGAAGGCATTAAAGTCAGTAGTATTAGAGCAACCACTCCCTTCTGTCGAAGTACTTAATGGTGGACTAGAAATTTTGCGTACTGAGGATTTACGAGAAGAGTTAAAAACGCTGAGTTGTCCTTTTATTCGTTTTTATGGTTATTTAGATGGCTTAGTTCCTCGGAAAGTAGCTGGATTATTAGATGCTATTTATCCTCATTCACCTTCTGTTATTTTCCGTAATGCAGCTCATGCGCCATTTATTTCACATCCAGATGAATTTACTCAAGCGTTAATTGAGGCTTGTGATATTCAGTCGTGATTATCTTAACGATCTGCCTTTATTTAAGTTAAGGCAGATCTCTTTATGCAGATATTATTTATTCAATTTCAACAAAGGTATGAAACATAGGGGCATTTTTGATAGTGTCAGAAAGCGGACAAGTGTGTTCAATAAAATCAATAAACGCCTGTATTTCCTCTTTTGTATTATCGGCTTGGATAAAATAATGCGTTGAAAGACGACTTAAGCCAATTTTTGCACTCTTATTTTTTCCCATATATCCATCTGGATCGATCTCGCCTTTCATCTCAATACGGATATTTTTAAGCTTAATACGGTGAAGCCGTGCGAAGCTCTTAGCGACAATCCCTTTACATGCGCCAATTGAGGAGAGTAATGCTTCAATGGGATTAACACCACTGTCTTCACCGCCATAGGCAACAGGTTCATCGACAATTAGCGTAAATTGTCGTGAAGAACATTGCATTTGTAAGGGCGAAGATGCGTCATTAGTGATAACTGATGAAAACTCAATAATTGGCATAATATTATCCTTTAAAAAGGTAATGTTACTTTTAATATTAAATAAGTAGTGTCACTTATCATGCCAATTAAGCGTAGGTTATAGTCGAAAAATAGCGAGTTTAAACCTAATTTTTCGATAAACTTAATTCGTGCTCTATATAAGTTGCAATAATACGGCTACAAAGGGCAACTTGGTCGTTTATTTGTTCCTCTGTGATAACTGTTTCAGGTAGATAGAGTTTGTCGAAAAAAAGTTTAGTCTTTAGCATTTCAGTGAAATGTTGCGCTAATGGAAACAGCTGTTTTTCAGAGAGCGAAGGTAATATAGAACGTAAATTTTCAGTAAGATGTCCATATACTTTTTGCGGACCCAGTAGGTAGAAATTTTGACTTAATTGGGGATGATTTGCTGACTCAGCAATAATTAAACGATAGAGACCAATCGAACTAGAATTAAGCATTTTACGAATAAAGCAGGAGCCAAATTGGTATAACACGTCGTAAGGTGTGTTTATATGCTCTTGGTTGTTCTCGACGCTAAAAATATCATTAATTAATGACTCGATTACGGCAGAAAGTAACCCTTCTTTATCACCAAAATGCGCATAGAGTGTAGAGCGAGAGCCACCAGAACGGGTGATTATCATATCAAGGCTTGTTTTCTCGTAGCCATTTTCAATAAAGATCTCTGTTGCCGCTTTAATTATGGCGTCGGCTCTTTTTTTACCTCGTTCATTTAAAGGGGTAGCCTTGGCATTCTGTGCCATTTATTTTTCCTCTTCAGCATTTTGTGTGCAACAGGGATTTTTTCTAGATAGAAAATACGTGGTTTATATAGACTATTGATGTTATTGAAAATACTAAAATTAGTGAATATTCAATTTATTATCAATCTCTGGATCAGAATAGCCTATTTTTTATTTTCTGGATCTTAACAAAAAAATGATCAATTACGCAGAGTTGATCTTTATTTTTAATGTACTGTACTATACAGTACACTTTAAATGAGGTTAGGAAAAACAATGGTAAATAGTAAAAAAGTGATCCGCGGTGGCACGTTTATCACAATGGATAAAACACATGGCGACATTATTAATGGTGCATTATTAATCGAAGGAAATCGCATTACGGGTATTAGTCAGGCGATAGATGGCTTTGATTCTCATAAAGATGCTGAGTTTATTGATGCTCAAGGTGCGATTGTTATGCCAGGAATGGTGGATGCACACCGCCATGATTGGATGTCGCTTTTTCGTGGTGTATCAACTGAGGAATCATTGCCTGCATTTTTAATTAATACATTTTATGCTTTTGGTAGTGTCTTAACGGCTGACAATATGTATGCAGCGGTACTTGCGGGTAATATCAGTGCATTAAATGCAGGTACAACAACGGTTTATGAAGTTAACGATTGTGTGAATACACCAGAACATGCTCTCAATGCAATTCAAGCAATGAAAGATAGTGGTATTCGTGGTGTTTATGCCTATGGAATGCAAGTCTATGATTTCAAACCTATTGGCTTTAAATCTCAAGATGAGCGATTAGCGAACGTACGAGAAATCACGGGTAGCCAATTTAATGGACAAGATCGTTTGGAAATGGGAATGCTCATTTCTGATCTAGGCACAGTGCCTTTTGATATTTCAGCAAAACAGATCAAATTAACGGATGAGCTAGGTATCAAATGTGCGTCACATACAGGAGCTGCCAAGACCTCACTGTTGCTACGAGGATTACGCGAGTTAGACGACAGAGGCTTGCTTTTACCCGGTCATTTACATGCTCATAGTAATGGATTAACAGGTGAAGATTGGAAACTGGTTGCCAAAACTGGAGGGTATGTTGTCAGTACTCCATCAAGTGAATTACAAATGGGAATGGGCTTTTTGCCTTATCGCGCTTGTGTTGAACATGATATTCCTTTTGCATTGGGAACGGATTTAACTGGTGTGACAACCGATGATATGTTTACCCAAGTGAATATTGCGCTTCAAATAGAACGTGCACTTGCTAATGATAAGGTGCATCAACGCGATACCATGCCTTTTGAAATCACACCAACAGTAAGAGAAGCTTTGCACTGGGTAACATTAGGTGGTGCCGAAATTATGGGACTTGCTGATGAAATTGGATCACTTACTGAGGGTAAAAAAGCAGATGTGATTGTTATTCGCCATAAAGACGATTTTGTTCCAACCATGAATCCAGCTGGTTGTGTTGTACAAATGACGAAAGGCAGTGATGTTGATACGGTTATTGCTGATGGTGTTATTCGTAAACGTGATGGCAAACTTGTGGGATTTGATATGGCGAAAGTCGAAACACTCTCACAATGTGCATTTAATACGCTTTCTGAAAAATCAAAATCCTTTACAACGCTATCGGCACAAGAGGTTGAGAAGTTCTTCCGCCTTGCTGAACGTAAAGCCTCATTTAATTTTGCCCAAGCTTATAGCGATGACTATTTTGCTCATCAATTTAATGAGTAACTATTCACGATTACCCTTTCTCTTTTCACTTTTATAACTTAGTTCCGCCCTTAGTTAGTTTTGAATAATTGTCTGATTTAGCCCATGTTATGCCTTTTGGCTTAATATGGGCTCTTTTTTTATCTGAAATGATAACGTGTTTCAAACAGTATTATTTAGAGGATAACGTTGCTTTTGCTAATGGTTTTTTCAGTCGAAAAGCCAGTAATAACGCAATGATGCTCAAGGCTAATGTGAAATAAAATACGGCGTGTGTACCAAATGATAGGGCGGCGATAGCACTATTTTGTGATAAGGCGTTTTCACGAAAATAAGACATTAACGTAATGGCGATAGAGGTGCCTAATGCACCAGAAACTTGATATAGCGTGTTCCAAATAGCAGAGCCATCAGCATAAAGATCCGGCGTTAAATCGCTTAATGCGGTTGTTTGCGCTGGCATAATGACACAGGTTACGCCCATACAAAGCGACATAAAGGCGATAACAATTTTCCATGCCACAGTATATTCATTAATAACAACTAAGAAAATGCTGGCACTCAACAACATAAACAATGCACCTATAACGGCAAAAAAGCGGGCATCGTATCGATTATAAAGAAAACCAATTAATGGTGAAAAAATCACATTAATGATATTGCCGGGTAGTAATAAAATACCTGCAATCGCAGCACTGAATAGTAGAACGTCTTTCAAATAGATAGGAAGAATGATCGCAACGGATAATACGCTCATCATGCAAACTATCATCATTAATAACCCGACAACGAATATTGAGTGCTTAAAAATTTGAAGGTTAATCATTGGTGTTGCGAGCTGTTTTTGTCGCCAGCAAAACAGCAATAAACTCAAGATACCTATTAATACTGAACCCCAAACATTTACTGAAGTAATTGAATGTTCGGCTAATACAGCTAATCCATAAATCACACCAGAAAAACCGATAGAAGATAATAAGAGTGAAATAATATCAATACGAGGTTTTGTCAGAGTACCAATATGTTCCATTGAACGAAAAGCCAAGACTAAAACGGCGATATAACATAGCGCACTGATCCAAAAAATGGCATGCCAGTTCATTGAGGTTAAAATAAAACCCGATAATGTGGGGCCTAATGCAGGAGCCAAGGTGATTGTTAAACCAATAACACCCATAACAGCACCTCTTTGATAAAGAGGAAAGATCAGTAAAGCTGCACTCATTAATACCGGCAGGATAATCCCTGTCCCCGTTGCTTGAATAACACGTCCAATCATCAGGATAGCGAAATTAGGTGCAAGTGCGGCAACTACACAGCCTAATAGTGATATCAATAATGCGCTAATGATCAAACTTCTCGTATTAAACCACCGAACTAAAATTGCGGAGATAGGTACGAAGATAGCTAAAGTCAGTAGATATCCAGTCACAAGCCATTGTGCTAACCCAGCACTAATTACGAATTGTTCCATCAGATTTGTTAGCGCCATATTCAGCGCGGTTTCACCAAATAACCCCACAAATGTCCCTAACATTAAGACACTTATCATTGAACGGGGTTGAGTGACAATTTTTTCTGCTTTGTTCATTACATTTATTTCCTATTTATTATGTCAACTAGATTGACGTAATGGAAAATAACGGAAATGAAGAATATGATCAACTGAGTTGACAACTTTATTCTGTTATACTGGCAGAAAAAAGAGGATGAGAAGCATGGCTATTTCATTGGAACAGATTGATATTATTGATTTAATTAGTGAAAAACACACTTTGTTGCGTTCGCGCATTGATACCTGCTGGAACGCACAAAGTGATATCCATTTGGCTAATTCAGAATGGTATATCTTGTCACGTATTGTGTATGAACCCGCCACTATTGCTGAAATCAGTAAAACAGTCGCGATTTCCAGACAAGCCATTCATAAATTTATACGGCAATTGGAGCAAAAAGGCTTAATTAATGTGTTTGATATGAAAGACAGTAAGAAGCTAAAAGGTGTCGAAATGACTCAATTAGGTCGAGAATGCTATCAACGCTACGATGAGCTAAAGCAAGAGATCATCACCGAAATTGTGAGCATTATTGGTGAAGAAAATAAGCAGTTATTTGAGAAGTTATTACGCCAACCGTGGTTTAAAGAAGCACTGTAACAATGCCTCCCATAACAATGCCGCCCTTTTATTGAGGGCAGCAATAACTACTGACTATGCAAGTACATTCTCGAGGTGAAATGCAGTTTCTAGAATCGGTGCATTTTTTATTGTGTCGGCAACAGGGCAAGTGCGTTCAATAAAAGCGATAAATGCAGCGATCTCTTCTTCGCTATTATCTGCTTCAATAAAAAACTCGGTCGTAATTTTACTAAAACCGATTTTAGCTTCTTTATTTTTTCCGGTAAAACCATCGGTATCTAATTCGCCTCTGACTTCAATGCGAATATTTTTAAGATTAATTTGGTGCATACGTGCGAAGCTTTTTGCCACGATACCTTTACAAGCACCTAACGTACCTAATAGTGCTTCCACAGGATTCATTGCACTGTCTTTACCTCCCAGTGATACAGGTTCATCAAGTAAAAATTGAAATTGGCGTGACGCGCATTGCATTTGTAATCTGCCTTGCTCGCCTGTGGTGATCGTTGATGAAAATTCAGTTATTGGCATAATTTTTATATTCTTATAAAGTGAAATTAAATAGACGTCTTTACGTCTATATTTAATGGATTATGCCGCGATAGTTAGGAAAGTAAATCATTAAATAGGAAGATGAAAATGATTCATCTTGCGCATTAGATAAAAAAATCCCCTACATAATGAACTGGGGTCAGTTCATAAGTAAGGGATTTTTATGAGGCATTTATCAATTAGTTAAACTAGTTGATAAAGCTTTGTCTGGCAGGCAGTGGCTTCAGGGCAACTTTTACAGCTACCCGTAAGACAATCCTCGACATCGACTTCTTGAAGCTTACCCATCAATGTGAGCCGCTCTAACATTGCTTGCACCAACGGTTCAGGCATATTGAGTTGATGGCTGATAAGACGGGCATCGGCTCGACCATTAAGGGCGATACAATCACGTACTTCTATCAAACTGGCCATCTTACTTTTCCTTTGTCACTTAGTGACAGCTACCTTTTGAACAACATTGTTTAGTCAATGATGACTTATTGCTTAAGTTAATTGTTAGACGATTACGAGCATTACGCAACAAGATAAATAGAACTAAGTTAAATATCACAACCGCAGCAATGGTGATTGTACTGCTTTGTGGATGCTCGCTAAAGGTTGCGGTTTGATAGAACAGCGCAGCCAGTGAGTAAGCAATATTTAATCCCCAAAGAATAGAGAAGGTCATCCAGCCCCGGCTAGTTTCACGAGCGATAGCACCCATTACTGAAACACAAGGTACATACAGTAAAACAAAGATTAAGTAGCTATAAGCAGCAATGCCTGAACCGAATTTAGCGCCCATGGTTCCCATTGTGCCGGTATCCATTTCACCATCACCTTTACTGGCTTCAATTGGGTTAGAAAGTGCAGCTAAAGTGAAGGTCTCTTTTAAGCTATCCCATGTTTCACCAAAGGCATCACCAATTTCTCCCCACAGGTCGAATTCTTCAGGATCAAATGGCTCATTAACAATGCTTTCTGCGGTATAGAGGGTATTTAATGTTCCCACAACCACTTCTTTTGCCATCGCACCAGTGACTAAACCAACTGTTGCTTGCCAGTTATCATTGTGAACACCAATAGGTTGCAGTAATGGCGTGATAACTTTACTGACAGAAGCTAATGCAGAATCATTGATGTTATCCGCAGGTTTTCCAGAGAAGGTAAAGCTATTTAGCGCACCAATAAACATACTCGCAATAATGATGACTTTACCTGCACGTACAACGAAACCTTTTAGACGTTGCCATGTTTGCATGAGTAACGTTTTTAGGTGGGGAACGTGATAAACAGGTAGTTCCATCACGAAAGGTGACGCTTCACCGCGCATAATGGTGTGTTTTAGCAGCAAGCCAGTCAGGATAGCAACCACAATACCGAGAAGATAAAGTGAGAAAACAACACTCGCGCCGTTTTTACCAAAGAAGGCTGCCGCAAATACCGCGAAGATAGCTAAACGAGCACCACAAGACATAAACGGTGCCATTAATACGGTGATTAATCGCTCTCTTGGTGCATCAAGAGTACGCGCACCCATAATAGAAGGTACGTTACAACCAAAACCGACAATCAGTGGTACGAATGATTTACCCGGTAAACCCAGAGCCTGCATCAATCTATCCATAACAAATGCGGCACGAGCCATATAACCTGAGTCTTCAAGGATAGATAAAAAGAGATACATCATCCCGATTTGTGGCACTAATGGAAGAACAGTATTGATACCACCACCGACACCTTGAGCAAGGAAAATTGTCAGCCATTCAGGGAAGTTAAAAGTTGCACCAATCCATTGAATACCATGAATAAAGATAGCTTCAGAGCCACCTTCAAAAGCAGGTTGTAATGCACCACCGATGTTAATCGCAAGTACAAACATTAAATACATGACAAATAGGAAGATAGGTACGCCTAACCAACGGTTTAATATCACTTTATCGATATTTTGTGTCAGGATATTTGGCTTAATGGACTCCATATTAATCACTGCATGACAGATGCGCTCAATATTTTGATAACGGGCATCAGCAATGACTAATTCTGGTTCATTATTATGTTCGTCTTGAATTCGTTGACGAATAGCTTTGATATCTTCACTGGTGACTTGTGCACGTTGATGGGTATAGATATCCCCTTCTAAACACTGTAATGCCATCCAACGACGTTGCTGTAAATTAAACTCATCATGATTAATTTTTTCAGCAAGTGTCTCGACTTCATTTAATAACCATAGTGGATAAGAAGTCAGTAATTCTTGAGGTTTTTTCTTTTCAGCAGGGAAGGTATCAATGGCTTCCTTGAGCTTATCAATACCAGATGCTTTGGTTGAAATCATTGGAATAACAGGGCAACCCAGTTGCTCTGAAAGTGCGTTGATATCAATTTGCATATCTTGGTGTTCTGCAATATCGAGCATGTTTAATGCCACAATACATGGAATGCCAAGCTCAAGCAGTTGCAATGTCAAATAGAGGTTACGCTCAAGATTTGATGCATCAACCACGTTAATCAGCATGTCTGCTTCATTACTTAAAATGAAATGGCAGGCAATTTGCTCATCAAGAGATGTCTGTTCTGAAATTGTCGTTAAAGAGTAAGTCCCGGGTAAATCGACGAGCTCAATTTTATGATTTGCAGTTGTGAAACGACCAACTTTGCGTTCGACCGTTACACCCGCCCAGTTACCCACACGCTGACGAGAGCCTGTTAACTGATTAAAGAGTGTTGTTTTACCGGCATTGGGATTACCGATAAGGCCTATAGTGAGAGGAGTCATAATAGTGATGCCAATAGTTGTCTTGCCTGGTTGAATGAGAAATAACGATTATTTTTCGTTATGAACCACTTCGCTAAGATTAATGAGTGCGAGATCTTTTTTTCTCAAAATTAGGGACACTCGGTGCGTTTCTATTTGAATAGGATCACCCAGTGGTGCGATACGAATAACGTTAAACACAGCGCCAGGTAACATACCTAAAGATAATAGTTTCTGTCTGTATGCAGGGCTAATCTGAGGTGAGTAGCTCAAGATTTTATAACTGTGATTTGGGATCAGAGACATAATCGTCCTTCCACGAATATTGATACAAAAAATAATGATACTGATAATTATTAACGTGTATGAGAATTCACACAATAATAGTCAGGGTAATTATAATAAATATTTTTAATGCTAATGCGAATTATAATTATCCTTATTGGGTATAATTTAGCCTAGTCTACGCTTATCTACACTTGATTTAAATCAACCAGAGAAAAGATATTAGGATGAAAATAGGCTGTTTGCCTTATCTGTTACTAGACAAAAACAAAATGTGAAGAGTTGAAATGTCAACGTAGCAACAAAATAACAATCAGTTAATGATGTTAACGGGTAACAATATAAAAGTAGATTTTAAGAATATGAAGATCGCGAGCTTAAGTAAAAAGCTCGCGTTGTCATGGTGAAATACTCGCTAATTAGTGAGTTTGCTGGTGGCTAAAAAGTTGGTAAATATTGTTAGGGGTATAACTATCATCTTCGTATGAAACGACCCAATCAGTTATTAATGCGTTGTTGATAGGATAGGTTTCACCTTCTTGCATATCCTCAACGTAAAATGGCACGTTGAGTAATTTTGCATAAATGGTATCTCCATCACGAGACTGTGGCACAAACCACATATGCTCTAGCTCTTTTTCTTCCCCATCACCATAAGGAATACCGAACTTGATCATAAACTGCCAAGGGTTTTCGGTTTCTTCAGGTTTGTCTTTTCCTAATAACTTAGAGAGGAAACCACTCTTTTTCTCAACAGGTGGCTGATTATAGTTATCAAACATAGAAACGAAGTATTCCCAGCGTCGCTTGGCTTTTTCAGACATCTCATAGGTTTCTTCATTACTACGCAGTAGCATCATCGCTTGTTGTTCTTCATAACCTTTAAAGAAAGTTTCTAAAATTGGGTTTTCTTCATTGGTTCTAAATAGCATGGAAGAAGGATGTTGATGATATTCATCACGATCGGCTAAATCACCCAAGAAAATGCCATTTGGTGCGCCTTCAGTGTCATAACGCATTTCCTCTAAAGGTCTAAGGCTTTCAAGCGGTGTTGATTGATTAACATGGCGAATACCCTCTTCAAAAGGTAAGGCGACAAGATACTCTAAGCCTGATGATGTTTGGCCACAAAGCATCGGTTCACCAAATTCGATTTGGCGATGATTAATACTGTTGTTAACAAAGCAACGGAAGAGATCAGGAATACCATAGTAAGACTCAAGCATACTTGGAATAACTAAATCGACTTCGGTCAAGCCACAACGTGCTAATCCATGAGTATGGAACCAGAACATGGTTGGTGGATCATTTTCTGTATCATAGACAGCATGAATAACATATAAGCTTTCTACTTCAGGATAGAGATCGGGTGTTTCTAATTGAAAGCGGACCCACTCAGGCGTTAATGCTTTACCTGCTGCTGATTCATCTAATGCTAAGATCATTTCTGGTGCAATGATATTGAGAAAATTCAGTTGATGGCGATAACTTGCCAAAGGATGCAAGGTTTCAGTAAAAAGTGTTTCTAATAATAAATCTTGTGTTGTCGCATTTGCATGCGCAAGTAGTTGCGGCGTGAGTTCGTCAGTCGAATACATTGGGCGTATTTCGTAATCTTCATCACGAGGGTAAAGGCAGACAAAAAAATGTAATTCGTCATCACCATGCTGACAACGATAGAAAAAACCGTCATCAATATTTTCACTTAGGTAATTGATTTCACCATCAGTGTAATCTGTCTGTTCTTCTAGGCGTTGTTCAATAAGCGCATAGTTTAGTGGCTGTGCAGGGAAAGCCACTATACGAGAGG
Source organism: Proteus vulgaris (assembly GCF_016647575.1). GTDB lineage: Bacteria > Pseudomonadota > Gammaproteobacteria > Enterobacterales > Enterobacteriaceae > Proteus > Proteus mirabilis_B. Next base: position 3,890,631 of record NZ_CP032663.1, on the reverse strand, counting down.
GCACTTTTTCTCCTTGCCCGGCTGCGATATCTAAGTACTGCTGTCTGTTATCCATGTTTTTTATCACTCGTATATTAAAGATAGAAAAATAGGATATCAGGGATAACAAGAGAGGAATAGATGGAGTTATCTGAGCTTAAGGTTGTTAATTAATCTATTGTTAATGGTGAGGATTAATGAAAAATAAAAAAGCGGGTATTTTATAAAAAAATAACGGATATCAACAGGTTATTGATATCCGCTAGATATAAGGTAATCAAGGAAAATGATTAGCCTTTTGATTATTTACCTTTCAGTAATTGCATGATGTCTTCAGTTTTTTCTTCATCGTCATCATCTTCAAACTCAATACCTAGCTCAACCATTAATTCGTCAATGCGATCAAGGGTTTTCTCAGTATAGGCCTGTTCTTCTGCATTGAGTTTTTCACCGTTTTCAAGACGAGACAGTAATTCATCTAAACGTGCATCGTTTTCTAACAGGTCTAATTCTTGCTCAGGCGTTAAACGAACTGGCTCTGCTTTAACTGGCGCAGGTTTTTTCTTCACGACTTTTGGTGCATCACCTACAATCAGAGGGATCGGTTTTTTGCTACCAATGCGTGGATCTTTCGGCGCTGTATTTTTAGCTTGCTGTTTATTTTCCGCTTCCTGCTGACGGTTACCGGCAGGATTGCCACGGTGTTTCTTTTGACGTTTACGTTCACGTCCTTCCGCGTTCAGCTCTTCACGCGATTTCTTACGTGCTTTAGCTGCGGGCTTTCTTTTAATCATATTCATAATGGTAACTCGATAGTGATCTTCTTGGTTGCGCAATCTATCAGAAACAAATTTTCAATAAAAGCGCAAATTTAAGACAATTTAATTTTTGCTCACGTACAATGTGCGGTTCGTTTCACTATACTTTACTGTGTTGTGACATCATTTAACGACTAAACTAAATTAATTAACTTAAATTTCTATTTATTATGACATTATCATCTGCGCAATTTCGTAAACCAGTATATTGGTGGGTTATTGGTTATGCGGCAATTTGGATCTTAGTGAGTTATCTTTTTGACCCTACAGTGCCTTATGATGCCGTAGAGGCTGTCAATTGGGGCACTAACGGAGGGTGGGGTTCCCCTAAAAATCCTTGGTTTGTTGGCTTTATAATGACACCAGCTATTTACGGCGGTATCGATTTTAGCTTTTATTGGTATTTTATCCACTTTATTGTCATTGCTGTTGGGCTATTAGGCGTTTGGAACTTAGCCTATAAGTTGACACAAAATACTAACTTAGCTTGGTTTGCTATGTTGGCGCTTAATTTATCTGGCGTTATCAACTTTGATATTATCCCTTATAACGATAACTATATTCTAGTTGGTTGTTGGGCATGGGCGTTCTATTTTTTCCTTTGTGCTATTAATGACAATCAAAAATATTGGATTGGTTTTGCCATTACGATGGGTATCGCCACAATGGGGAAATATTCATCATTAGCTTTTATTGGTTCCGTATTTTTATCAAGCCTTTTTGTGCCTAAGGTTCGAGCAAGCTACCGTTCTCCTTATTTCTATATTGCGTTGGCTATTTGGTTTGCTTTTGTTATTCCCAATTTTATTTGGTTATGGCAAACCGATTTCGCCGCTTTTAAGTGGGTCGATTCACAAATCGAAAGCCGTTTTAATTTACGTACCACTCGTGCTGCACTCACTGTTTTTTACCCAGTGATTTTAATGTGGGGAATTTTACGTTTTTATGGTGGACGTGTGAGTTGGTCTGCTTCTAAAGATAGCCAGTTACTCAATTTTATTTTTCTGTTCCCATTAACGATTATTTTTATTTGGTTTAGTTTTCATGAAGGGGGACGTATTAGCGAATGGCTACAACCCTTTATGTCGATTGCGACGGCACTTTTTGTCGGCTCAATTAGTGTCACACCCAAACGTTCGTTACGTGGTGCACTGTATGGTTTAGGTGTTTTCGGGATGTTGGTTGTTTCTGGTTATACCGTCGTTCAAGCCGCTAATGTGCGTAATGCAGGTCAAAAATTTATTGGTGTAAAAACCTTTGTGCAAGATGTTGAACAAGCTTGGCATCAGCATTATCACACTCCACTTGCGTATGTGGGTGGTGAATATATGCATGAATGGGTAACTTTTTATGGCAAAGATAGGCCATTATCTTCACAGCCATGGGTGTTAGAAGCGAATGTGCAGCCTCCTAATATTTATAATCGACATATCACACTTCAACAATTAGAAGAAAAAGGTGTCGTATTGGTCAGTGAAGTCGGCTATTACTGTGAGAAAGCACATTTTGATGAAGGCTTAAAGTATTGGCCGAGTTTAAAAATAGCCGATACTCAAGAGATAATGTTTCGCGCTGAGCCCGATGCCATTACTGAGCCAGTTTGTATCGCTTTTGTGGCGCCAAAAACACATAAGGAAAAGTAGAGATGCGTTACGCTGATATTCAAGTTGAAACAGAAAGATTAAGATTGCGTCCTTTTGAAATGGGGGATGCTGAAGATTGGTTTAAGATCATGAGTTCAGCTGAAGTGACGCGTTATTGGAGCCATCTTCCTTGGCAGTCACTGCAAGAAGCGCAGGAAGATATTATTCAAGATATCACGCATATGGAAAGAAAAGAGTATCTGCGCTTAGCGGTGATAGATAAAGCAACAAATGCACTGATGGGCATGTGTGTTTTTTTTAATCATTACCCTAATTCACGACGTGGAGAAATTGGGTATTGCCTTGATACAGCTTATCAAGGTAAAGGCGTTATGAAAGAAGCGATGGTGGCATTTATTACGTATCTTCAATCTCATCTATCTGTTCGTCGTTTAGAAGCGGATATCCACCCTGATAATAAAGCATCAGCTGCGTTGTTAGCAAAATTAGGTTTTGAACAAGAAGGGTATCTAAAACAGCGTTGGATAGTCGGTGATGAGATTTCTGACTCTATTATTTTTGGTTTGTTGTTGCCTACAATAGATAAAGCCTAATTAGGGGGAGTCTATTAGGCTGGATATTGCAAGTAAAACGACTCTTTCGCCAAAATCGCCTTCTGGGATATTTAATTTTTCTATGAAGGCGAGATCAACACTGAAATCTATTGAAGAAGGCCTACTCCAAATATAAGCGCTGTTTGTTATAAGAGATTTTCTATCGCATTCATAAAACATCAATTCACCATCAGAAAAGTATTTATGTGATAGCGTATTATTATGACAATGCATAACATAAAGCGTAATATTTTCTGAATTTGATAAACCAATTGCCCATAAACTCATGCCACCCAGAGTTTGCTGAGTATCACTAATTACGCCACCGTAAATTTCAATTATTCTTAAATAAATTGCGACTGAAATACCTAATGAACGGTATTCATTATCTACATAAGCAGATTCTATTTGAGGTAAATTAGATGAAAATAATATTGGTGTGGATAAATTAAAACTCATTACATAATTAGCAACAATAATATTATTTTTTATATCTTTAACATATAACCGATTTAATTCAGAACTAACGTTTTCTCTTAATAATAAATATTCTTTTTGATCATTATCTAAAATTATTCCTAATTCATCTATTTCACCAAAATCCTCGCTGTTATCTGGATTAATGAGTCGTTTATCATGGCGATCAATTAATATGGGTGGCATTCATTTGAGCCTTTTTATGCTGTGAGTTAAAAGTCTTAATCATTTTTTTAAGCTTTCTATGATTAAAAAGCTTTTCATAGTGTACTTTATATTTATTATTTATTTTATTTGAAAAAGACTCAGATACAACACTAAATCCTTTTTTATTTTTAGATGGTGCTAATTGAATTTCAAGAATAGGATATACATTATCCCAAATAGCTGTTTCTTCCCAGCCATCATTAAGGATTAAGACTCTAGGTCTTGTTTCACGCTCTTTCATTATTCTAACTTCGAAATTAATACCTTCACTATCTTTAATTTCACCAATTAGAATAGTTCTACTTGCTATTGTATGAGGTGAACGTTTATTCATTTCTCCCCCCTAATAATTAGTAAACTTAAAGTTATTATGATGAATATAATGTTTAGTAAATAAAATAACTATTAAGAAAATTATTTATTAAATATCATTATAAATAACCATAACGTTCCCTTTATAGTATTTTAGTGATGTTTAAAAATAAAGCAAAACTTGTCACCTGATAAAAAATAGGAAAAGCAATAGCCCGTAGACTATTGCTTTGGAGTGCAGTTTAGAAAAGATTGTTCAAATCAATCACATGAGTATCAATCAGCAATATTTTTAAAATAAATAGCAGTGAAACAATCACAACACATAGATTAATTTCTTTCCAGCGGAAAGTCCCTATCTTCATAACACAATAAGCAATAAAGCCTAGTGCGATACCTTCGGTAATTGAGAAGCTAAATGGCATCATGACTGCGGTGATAAAAGCAGGAACGGATTCTGTTAAATCATCCCATTTCACGCGTGTAAGGCTGGATGTCATTAATACACCCACATAAATCAGTGCGCCTGCTGTCGCATAGCTTGGCACCATACCTGCTAGTGGTGATAAGAAGATAGCGAGTAAGAAAAGAATACCCACAACAACGGCAGTTAAACCTGTGCGACCACCGACAGAAACACCGGAAGTACTTTCGATAAATGCGGTTACAGAAGATGTTCCCATTGCAGAGCCTGCAACAGAACTCAAGCTATCGACGTATAACGCTTGTTTCATTCGTGGAAACTTGCCTTTGTCATCAGTTAAACCTGCTTTATCAGTGACACCAATTAATGTGCCTGAAGAGTCAAATAGGTTCACCAACATAAAAGCAAAGATCACACCAGAAAGACCGATATCTAAGGCGCCCATAATATCAACTTTACCAACAACGGTTGTGATAGAAGGAGGAACAGCGAAGATACCTTGATATTGAACATCACCTAAAAGAAGACCAATTACAGTGGTGATAACAATTGAGATAAGAATAGCGGCATGAATATTACGAGCAGCAAGAATAGCGATAATAAAAAAGCCTAATGCACCTAATAATACGTTATGAGAAGCAAAATTACCGATAGTAACGATAGTGTCATTATTAGGAATAATAATACCGGAGTTTTTTAAGCCCATCATGGCGATAAAAAGACCGATACCGCTAGTAATACCAACACGTAAACTCAGTGGAATATGGGCAATTATCCAGTAGCGAATACGAAAGAGAGTCAGTAAAAATAGCCCTACGGCACCCCAAAAAATCGCACCCATAGCGACTTCCCATGAGTAACCCATAGCACCAACGACGACGAAGGCAAAGAATGCGTTTAAGCCCATTGCAGGTGCAACGGCAATAGGTAAATTTGCCACTAATCCCATTAAAATACTGCCGAAAGCCGCAATTAAGCAGGTCGTCACGAAGACGGCTTTGATATCCATATTGGCAGCAGCAAGAATTTGAGGGTTAACGAAGATAATATAAACCATCGTTAAGAAAGTCGTGATACCCGCAATCAGTTCGGTGCGAGCGTTTGTGCCGTGTTCTTGTAGCTTAAACAGGCGTTGGAGCAAACCCTGTGATCCAGAATTTGGTGATGACATGCTCATAGACAAAAGATCCCAAAAAAAATGTTTTTCGCTTTATCCTACACAAATAAAACAATAACTGCACCTAAAAAAGTAATCGATTGCGTAGAGCGCTACAGCGAAGGCATTAAAAATAGATGGAGATATTTAATAAACTAAGTGTAGTTTAGTGCTAATAATTGTATGACGTCAAAATGGCACATTTTATTTACTTTGTTAAAATTTGATCATATTATCTTGCTTGAAAAGTGAGCTGTTTTGAAGTTTTACTAGTTTTATAAATAACAGCTATTAAATAAGTTTTAATAAAGAGGTGGAGGAATTATGCCTACTTTATCAAATGAAAGGATCACAACACGTATTAGTCCCGAAATGAAAATTTTGTTAGAAAAGGCTTTATCATTATCAGGTTATACGAGTTTAAATAGTTTTATTGTACAAGCAGCTATTGCTGAAGCTAAACGGCTAATCGAGCAAGATATGCGTATTAAACTTTGTCAGGAAGACGCTTTAGATTTTATTAATGCATTGGAAAAACCAATCGAAATAAATGATCGCTTCCTTCGTGCCGCGCGCAAGCATAAGGAAACAATTCTTGATGAAAATAAGTCCTCTGAATAGAAAAATACATGATAGAACATCTTTTGATTGTGGCGATAAAACACTTAATAACTACTTGAAAGCAATATCCAATCAACATCATGAAAAAGATTTAGCACGTACTTTTGTATTAACAAGTGAAATCGAGCCTACAAAAATTAAAGGATTTTATTCATTAGCATTGTGTACTATCGATTTAGATGAATTACCGCAAGAAATCGGGAAAAAATATCCCAAAGAGCTCTATTGCGTATTAATCGGGCGGTTAGTAATTAGTCAGCAGTATCAACGCCAAGGTTTAGGGTCTATTTTATTAGTTGATGCTGTAAGAAAGGCAATAAATTCATCAGGTAATATTCCAATACCCATGATTATCGTAGATGCAAAACATGATATTGCAAAAAGTATGTATCAAGGATTAGGTTTTTCTTCATTTAGCCAAAATGAATATCGTTTATTTATGACTATGGCGAATGCTAAAGCGGTAATAAGTCTAGTTGATAATGAATAAATTAATTATAAAGAGACTCACTTATTTTATTAAAACAATAAGTGAGTCTCTTTTGTTTATCCCACTTCTTTCTTAACAAATGATTGTTGTTTAAACGGCAACACCATCTGCCAAAAAGGGCGCTTTTCTTTTTGTGTGGAAAATAATTTCGCTACTCTATTGGCAATAATTTCCAATGAAAAACAGAGAATAAAATAGATAAAAGCAACGAATAGAAAAACCTCCATTGGATAAACCATACTGCGGTTATTAACTTGGGTCGCTAAGAAAGAAAGTTCACCTACACCCACCACATAAGCTAGTGAAGTATCTTTAATTAAGGCTATCCACTGATTAATAAACGAAGGCACCATCATGCGTAATGCTTGTGGTAATACGATATACCACAACACTTTCCAGCGATTAAAACCTAACGATAACCCTGCTTGCCATTGCCCTTTTCCAATTGCCAAAATACCAGCTTTAACGCCATGCGCAATATAAGACGATGTAATTAAAGCCAATGCACAAATTACGGTGGTAATTTCAGGAATTTCCATTCCTAATACAACGGGCAATAAAAAATAGACCCAAAATATCAACATAATGACAGGAATTGCGCGGAAAAAACCTAAGAAAGCTGCAAAAAGGTTAACCCAGACACCTCTGAGCATAGCCAAAGCAATGCCACCTAATGTACCCAAAATAATTGATGCAATACCTGCAATGATGCTGATAAAAACGGTCAGTGCTGCACCTTCTAAAGGCCCATCAGGATAAGCACCAAAGAGTAAGTACTGCCAGTTATCAGCAATAACAGTAAAGTCCATATTAATACCCTTGTGCTAATTTACGTTGCTGATGCCATTGTCCCCAAGCTTCCATCAATGCGATTGCTGCAATATAGAGGATCGTTGCAACACCAAAGGCTTCAAAGGTGCGTAGTGATTCTGTTTCGACTTGCCTTGATGCGTAAGAAAGCTCCGCAACACCAATAGCCATCGTCAGTGATGAGTTTTTTATCACATTCATGTATTGACCCAATAAAGGGGGAAGAGCAATACGAAAGGCTTGAGGTAAAATCACATAGCGCATAGATTGCCACTGAGTTAGACCTAATGCCAAAGAGGCATACTTTTGTCCTTGCCTAACACCTTGAATACCGGCTCTTAGCTCTTCGGCAATAAATGGCGTTGAGTAAAATGTCAGACCCACAATACCCGCCAAAAACTCAAAAGAAGGCCAAGAAAGCGTTATACCTAAAAATGTAATCTCATGAGGAGTGTTTAACCATACCATGGCGCTTTGTGGCAGAATTTCTCCTGATGCGAAATACCAAAAGAATAACTGCACTAACAGCGGAGTATTACGAAATAGAGAAGTATAAGTAGTAGCTAACCAGCGTAATGGTGCAAAAGCGCTATCTCTTGCAGCACTAAGGGCAAAGCTCATTAATGTTGCAATGACAATAGTCCAAAAAGAGATAAGCAAGGTGATTAGAAAACCACTCCAGAGCCAATTTAAATAGTGTGGCTCAAGAAGGTAATGTGAAAGAAATTGCTCAAACATATAATAGGCCTATTGTAGACACCAAACCCCGCAAAAGCGGGGTAGGTGTTTTAATAAAGGAATAACTTTATTTTGATGAAAGAAGAAAGTTATTACGCTTTAAAGATCAAGATTGTGGTGTTTGCTCTGATAGTGGGGCAAATTTAAAATCACCACGAGGTTGAGCTGATTTTGTTTCAGGGCCAAACCAACGATTGTAGATCTCGTCGGCTTTACCCTCTTTTTCCAATCTTAATAGGGTGTTATTGATTTCGTTAATTAAACGCTCTTCACCTTTAGCGGCTGCAACTGCTTGGTATTCACGGGTAATGCTAAATGATGACACTTCAAAATCGGCTTTAATGGCATCAGGAAGATTTGCTAATAAACCCACTAACTTCGCATCATCTTGTGTGATGGCTTGTACGTTACCGTTACGTAATGCAGCAAAAGCCAGTGGTGTATCGTCATAAGAGATAACTTTGGTGTCAGGATAGCGTTCACGTAATGTGATTTCTTGAACAGTACCTTTATCAGCACCAATACGCAGTGAGTGAATTTGTTCTGGGTTGGTTAAAACCCCTTTACGTGCAATAAATTTTTGTCCGGTTGCAAAGTAAGGAACAGAGAAATCAACTTGTTTAGCTCGCTCATCGGTAATGGTGAAGTTAGCTGCGATTAAATCGACTTTTTTAGAACTTAAAAGTGGGATACGGTTTGCTGGGTTTGTTGGACGCAGTTCCAGTTTTACACCTAAATCTTTGGCGATCTCATTGGCGATATCTGCATCATAACCTGCGAGTTTTTTGGTTTGAGGATCAATAAACCCAAATGGAGGATTACTGTCAAAAATCGCGATACGTACTACACCTGCTTTTTTTATATCATCGAGCTTATCTGCTTTTGCAATACCAGAGAAAAGCACAGAGCCTGCAATTAATGCGGTTGCCAAGACACGTAATTTCATTATTCACCCCAAAGAAAAGAATTATCATCGTTATGTTGGATATCACGCTATCAAGTTGATCTAAGTTCATAAAATAATAAAAATTGATATGGATATGCTTTTAAGGAATAAGATGGAAAAAAGTGTTGAGCGAAAGCGGTATTAATTTATAGAGCATAAAAAACAGCGACATGAGCGCCGCTGTTTTGAAGAGAAGAAAAAGAGAGAGAAATTTATTTAGAAGCGTTGCTATCGTCATTTTTTGTGAGCATTTTTTCTACTTGGTCGCCCCCTAAATGGCGGAAATCATGACCTTTTACGTAATAGAAAATAAACTCACAAATGTTCTGACAACGGTCGCCAATACGTTCAATAGAACGCGCACAAAATAGTGCTGTTAGCACGCTAGGAATAGTGCGAGGATCTTCCATCATATAAGTCATCAATTGACGGACGATACCTTCATATTCGTTATCAATTTTAGCGTCTTCACGATAGATACGCACTGCTTCATCCAAATCCATACGCGCAAATGCATCAAGAACATCGTGAAGCATTTGTATGGCGTGTTGACCTAAAGATTCTAAGCTCACGAGCAGTGGTTGATGTTGGTGTGAAAACTTTTCAAGTGCGGTTTTACAGATTTTTTCAGCAACGTCACCAATACGTTCTAGTTCAGCGATCGTTTTTGATATCGCCATAATTAAACGTAAATCACTCGCGGTTGGCTGGCGTTTAGCAATAATTCGCATACACGCATCATCAATGGCGACTTCCATCATATTGACGTTATGGTCACCTTGAATGACTTCATTTGCTAATGCTTGATCCTGATTATGCATCGCCGTAATGGCTTTTTTCAGTTGCTCTTCAACAAGCCCACCCATAACCATCAGCTCAGTACGGATATGCTCTAACTCAGCATTAAATTGACCAGAAATATGCTTATTGTGATTTAAATTATCCATTTAGTGCCTCGTTATCAGCCGTAACGCCCAGTGATGTAATCTTCAGTTTGTTTTTTCGCAGGACGCGTAAATAACGTATCCGTATCGCTAAATTCAATTAACTCGCCTAAATACATAAATGCAGTGTGATCAGAACAACGTGCCGCTTGTTGCATGTTATGTGTCACGATAACCACGGTATATTCTGATTTAAGTTCACTGATAAGTTCTTCAATACGACCAGTTGAGATAGGGTCAAGTGCTGAACAAGGCTCATCAAGTAATAAAACCTCAGGGCGAATAGCGATACCGCGTGCTATACATAAACGCTGTTGTTGACCACCAGACAGACTATATCCACTCTGATGTAATTTATCTTTGGTTTCGTTCCATAATGCGGCTTTAGTCAAAGCCCACTGAACACGTTCATCCATATCAGCGCGAGACAATTTTTCGAATAAACGTACACCAAAGGCGATGTTGTCATAAATCGACATCGGGAACGGTGTTGGTTTTTGGAATACCATTCCGACTTTGGCACGTAATAACGCAATATCTTGCTTATCTGTCAGGATATTGTTGCCATCTAGCAGAATTTCACCTTCTGCACGTTGTTCGCCATAAAGCTCATACATTTTGTTAAAAGTACGCAGTAAGGTTGATTTACCACAGCCAGAAGGGCCGATAAATGCAGTCACCTTATTTTTGGCAATATCTAAAGAGATATTTTTCAGCGCATGGAATTTACCGTAGTAGAAGTTCAAATCACGAACTTGAATTTTATTTCCTGCGTTATCATTAGCCATAATCATTCAACGTCTCTCTTACTTAACTTTCTGCGTTAACCGTGCTTGCGTTTAGCAAATAGCACGCGCGCAATAATATTGATAAATAGAACACAGAGGGTGATAAGTAATACGCCAGCCCAAGCAAGCTCTTGCCATTGTGCAAAAGGACTCATGGCGAACTTAAAGATAGTTACAGGTAAGTTAGCTATCGGTTCGTTTAAGTCTGTGCTCCAGAATTGATTTGATAGTGAAGTAAATAACAGTGGTGCAGTTTCGCCTGCAATACGCGCAATCGCTAATAACACACCTGTGATAATGCCTGATACCGAGGCTTTTAAGGTGATTTTAGAGATCATCTTCCACTTTGGTGTCCCTAATGCGTAAGCGGCTTCGCGTAAGCTATCAGGTACTAACTTCAACATATTTTCAGTGGTGCGAATAACGATAGGAATTTGCAGTAACGCTAATGCGATAATTCCCGCCCATCCTGAAAAGTGCTGCATCTGTGCGACAACAATGGTGTAGACAAAAAGCCCGACAACGATTGACGGCGCTGACAGCAAGATATCGTTAATAAAGCGTGTGGTTTCAGCAAGCCATGAACGACGACCATATTCAGCAAGATAAATCCCTGCAAGAATACCCAATGGTGTTCCAATCACTGTTGCCCAAAGGATGAGTAATCCACTACCGACAATGGCATTCGCCAATCCGCCACCATCAGTATTCGGCGGAGGTGTCATTTCAGTAAAAAGTGCAAGTGACATGCCATCGAAGCCTTTGGTAAACGTGGAGAATAAAATCCATGTTAACCAGAAAAGACCAAATGCCATGGTAGAGACAGATAAAAATAGCGCGATACGATTTTTTTGACGACGCCAAAGTTGGCGTTTATGGCGTACACGCAGCTCGTTTTCTGTTTGAACTCGCAATGAAGAAGAGGATGTTTTAGACATATCAGCGCGCTCCTTCATTTCTTGATAAACGTAATGTCATAAACTTAGAAATCGCAAGAACGATAAAGGTGATGACAAACAGGATAAGCCCTAATTCCATTAATGCAGCAGTGTGTAATCCCGTCTCAGCTTCAGCAAATTCATTCGCTAATGCAGACGTGATACTGTTACCTGGCATAAATAACGAGGCAGAGTCTAATTGGTAGGTATTACCGATGATAAAGGTTACCGCCATAGTTTCACCTAAGGCACGTCCTAATCCCAACATAACACCGCCGATAACGCCATTACGGGTATAAGGTAGAACGATATTCCAAATCACTTCCCATGTTGTACACCCAATGCCGTAGGCAGACTCTTTCATCATGACAGGCGTCTGTTCAAACACATCACGCATAACAGAAGCGATATAAGGAATGATCATGATAGCGAGGATAACGCCTGCAGCTAAGATCCCGATACCAAAAGCAGGGCCAGAGAAAAGCTCGCCAACGATAGGAATAGAAGAAAGCACATTACCTACCGGCTCTTGGAAATAGGTTGCAAAGAGTGGTGCGAAGACAAACAGTCCCCACATACCATAAACAATACTTGGAATAGCGGCGAGTAACTCAATAGCGATACCTAACGGGCGTTTTAACCAATTAGGCGCTAATTCAGTTAAGAAAAGAGCGATACCAAAGCTGACAGGAACGGCAATAACCAGTGCGATGACTGAAGTTACAATGGTGCCGTAAATGGGTACTAGTGCCCCAAATTCCTGAGCAGGAGGATCCCACTCTTTCGACCATAAGAATGAAAGGCCAAATTGTTGAATACTTGGCCATGAGGCGAAAATCAGTGAAACAATGATACCTGTTAAAAGCAAAAGTGTAATCAACGCAGCTAGACGAACTAGTGCGCTGAAAATAACGTCCCCTCGTTTACTAGGGGCCTTTATTACCGTTGTATGCTCGGCCATAAAGCCTCTTTTAATTTATTACCCCCTGTTTTGCAGGGGGTGAACGTTAACTTATCTCTTAATGGTTCCCGATTTTATTAGTAAATCGGTTTACCATTACTGTCTTTAATACTTGTTTTCCATGCTGCACGAATTTGCTCTACAACTTCTGCGGGTAGTACGGCGTAATCTAGATTTTTCGCTTCTTGATTACCTTTGTCGTAAGCCCAGTTGAAGAAATTCAGTACTTCTTTACCTTTTTCTGCATTTTGCTGTTTCTGATGCACTAAGATAAAGGTGGTGGAAGTAATCGGCCATGCGTTTTCACCTTTCTGATTAGTCAGGTCTTGTGCAAAGCTTTTGCTCCAATCAATTTTTCTTGCTGCGGCACTAAAACTGTCTGCTGTTGGTGCGATTGCCTCACCGTCAGCGGTGACTAATTTAGTATAAGCAAGGTTGTTTTGTTTCGCGTAAGCATATTCAACATAACCAATTGAACCTGGTACACGTTGAACGAATGCCGCGATACCATCATTCCCTTTTCCACCTAAGCCTGTCGGCCATTTAACAGTAGAGCCAGCGCCTACTTCATCTTTCCATGCGCTATTTACTTTTGATAAGTAGCTAGTGAAAACGAAAGAGGTTCCTGAACCATCTGCACGGCGAATAACTGCGATATTTTGGTCTGGTAATTTTACGCCCGGATTAAGTTTAGTGATGGCAGGGTCGTTCCATTTTTGGATCTTGCCTAGGTAGATATTACCGATAGTATCGCCATCTAAGGTCAGTTCACCTGATTTGATACCAGGAATATTGACTGCCATAACAACGCCACCAATCACGGTAGGGAATTGGAATAAACCGTCAGCTTGTAATTTATCGTCTGCTAATGGCGCATCAGAAGCACCAAAATCAACGGTATTTGCAATGATTTGTTTTACACCACCAGAGGAACCAATGCCTTGGTAGTTAATTTTGTTACCCGTTTCTTTCTGATAGGAATCTGCCCATTTAGCATAAACTGGGGCAGGGAACGTTGCGCCCGCACCAGTCAGCGAGGTCGTTGCCTGTGCAGAAAGAGCGGTCATTGAAAACGCAGCGGCAATGACACTAGTCAGGGTGGTACGCATCAGTTTCATAATCCCTCCTGTGGGATAGGTAGAATAATTTTCGACATCTATCAACTTCGGTTACGGTACGCACAGACAATAGGTCAGTTTGATGACAATTAAATGTCTTAATTGTGACAGTTTTATGACAAAGCAAAAAAATGATGAAATATTTATAGGAGGAGAGAAATTAGAATGGAGATGGCGTAATAAAAAAGCACTTCAATACTTGAAATAGAGAGGACTAATCATCCTCATCTTCACGCTCTTTTAATGGGAAGTTAGCTCGAATTAATAATCCGCATTTAATGCTATCATCAAGCTCAACATAACCACCATGAGCATCCATAATACGGCGAATAATGGATAAACCTAAACCTGCACCCGTTGAACTACGCGCTTGCTCACCTTGAACAAAAGGTTGGAAAAGACGTTGTCTATCTTCTTGTGGGATACCGGGGCCATCATCTTCAACTTGGAACCAAGCATATTCTTCATTTTTGCCACTTGAAACGCTTATCCAGCCATTACCATAGCGAGTGGCATTCACAACCATATTGGTAAGTGCTCGTTTTACCGCAATAGGGTTAGCTGTGATATTAATAGGTTCAGGATGAAGATGTTCTTCACTGATTTTCCCTGAATTAGATTCGGCTGAAATGACTTCTTGCAATAGATTATTCATATCACACAGCTCTAAAGACATCTCTTTACCCGTGCGCATATAGTCTAAGAATTGCCCAATAATGGCATCACAATCTTCGATATCTTTATTGATAGAGTCTGCGAGGTAACTATCTTCGGGACTCATCATTTCCGTTGCTAGACGAATTCGAGTCAATGGCGTACGCAAATCATGGCTGACACCTGCCATAACGAGCGTTCTATCATTATCTAATGAGCGAATTCCTGATGACATCTGGTTAAAGGCACGAATAATTGAGCGCATTTCAGAAGAGCCAGATTCAGGAATAGGAGGAGGAATAACTCCTTTTCCGATGCGACGCGCTGCATATTCCACTTCATTAAGTGGGCGATTTTGAAAACGACTATAGAGCCAGAAAAAAGCGACAACGATAATAATAAAAATAATCGCTTGCCGATAAACGGGGAGTAAGAAGTTTTGCCCTAATTCAGTCAACGGAACACGTATCCAAAGCGAGGGAGACATATGTGTATTGACCCATAAAACAGGGTATTCCAGCGTATTCTCGATCCAAATTTCGGTTTCTCCCCCCAGATATTCAGTCATCTGCTCACTTAATTCATCATCTATTTTTGCCCAATACAGGCCTTCTTCAAGTGCTGCTTTTTTATCAAAGAAAGAAATGCCTAATTCGTTATAGATTTTATTGCGTAAAGCAGGGGAGATTTTTAGCGGGGTGCCATCAACGAGGATCAATTCTTCAGGCATTAAAGTGCGTATTTCATACGCTAATACTTTATTGAATTGCTGAAGGCTTGGCCCAACAATAAGATGCTGCACAACGATATAACTGGCTATCAAGCTAAAAAAAAGTAGCGAGATAACCAGAAATAAAGAGCGCGTCAGTTTATTGTGAGGGGAAAGCCTCAGCCTTCTCATTGAGCGCTGGTTCCATCAGGAACAAAGACGTAACCAAGACCCCAAACCGTTTGAATGTAACGAGGGTGTGTTGGATCTTCTTCAATCATGCGACGTAAACGAGAAATTTGAACGTCAATTGAACGCTCCATAGCACTGTATTCTCGACCACGAGCAAGGCTCATTAATTTGTCACGAGACAGTGGTTCACGAGGGTGTGATACCAGTACTTTCAATACAGCAAATTCACCACTCGTCAGAGGCATATGCTCTTCTTCGTGGAACATTTCGCGTGTACCAAGGTTCAGCTTGAACTTACCAAAAGAGATAATGGCGTTATCTTGTGAAGGCGCGCCCGGTAATTCATTTGCTTGACGACGAAGAACAGCGCGAATACGTGCCAGTAGTTCTCTTGGGTTAAATGGTTTTGAGATGTAATCATCAGCACCAATTTCAAGCCCAACAATTCTATCAACCTCTTCCCCTTTCGCTGTCACCATAATAATAGGGATAGGGTTGTTTTGGCTTCTTAAGCGGCGGCAAATAGATAGACCATCTTCACCTGGAAGCATTAAATCGAGCACAATAAGATGGATAGATTCGCGAGTGAGCAGACGATCCATCTGATCGGCGTTTGCAGCAGTACGGATTTGAAAACCCTGCTCTGTCAAATAGCGCTCTAAGAGTGAACGTAGACGTAAATCATCATCCACGATTAGCACTTTATAACTTTCTTGCATTTTTTAAGCTCCCGAAGTGCAAATGCTTTTATTAGCGAATTCTATCATCGATAAGAATATTAAACCAAAACCAAAGAATAAATGTTAATAATTTATAGATAAAACTTGTTCATTAGCCCTAAGGAAGGGGATAAAACTATTTATTTATCTTATTCCGAATGATATTTGATAGATAATACGCAGTAATTAACTTCACCACCTGGTGTCTGCACACTAATTTCATCATCAACTTGTTTACCAATGAGCGCTCTGGCAACGGGTGAATCAATAGAAATCCACTGTTTTGCTGGATCAAACTCATCGGGACCCACAAGTCGAAAAGTTTTGACGTTTTCGTCATCATCTTCAAGCGTGACCCAAGCACCAAAGTAGACTTTTCCTTCTTGGCGAGGATCAGGGTCAACAATTTTTAGTTCATCAAGGCGTTTTGATAAAAAACGAACACGTCTATCAATTTCACGTAATCGCTTCTTTCCATAAATATATTCAGCATTTTCTGAACGGTCGCCTTGTGCCGCTGCTTCTGAAACCGATTGTGTAACACGAGGGCGCTCTTCTTTCCAAAGATATTTTAGCTCTTTGTCTAAGGCATACCAGCCATCGCGAGTAATATAGTTACTTTTTGCCATTACGAATAAAAACTATCATCAACATTGAATTTCATAAAGGTACTATAGCGTGAATGTTAAAATAATCTGTTAATTTCCTCATAATTGTCGAGCTAGATGGGAAATTTGCCAAATTTTTTTAGTGCTCTGCGTGTATAATAGCCATCTTTTTTAACTATTCCTCTCGGTAGGTAAATATTTTATGAATGAATCATTAAGCCGAATTATTGCAGATGAGCTCTCGGTTAAGCCCCAGCAAGTCCTTTCGGCGATAACGTTACTGGATGAAGGGAATACGGTGCCATTTGTTGCCCGTTATCGTAAAGAGGTCACAGGCGGATTAGATGATACGCAATTACGTCAATTAGAAACTCGCCTCGGTTACCTACGGGAACTCAACGATCGCCGCCAAACAATTTTAAAATCAATTGAAGAACAAGGAAAGCTGACGCCTGAATTGCGATCTTCAATTAATGAAACTCAAAGTAAAACAGAGCTTGAAGATCTCTATCTTCCTTATAAGCCTAAGCGCCGTACTCGTGGTCAGATTGCGATTGAGAATGGATTAGAACCCTTAGCGGATTTACTGTGGAATGAACCACAAAATAGCCCAGAAGAAGCGGCAGTCGCTTATATCAACACAGAAAAAGGTGTTGATGATACGAAGGCAGCTTTAGATGGTGCACGTTATATTTTAATGGAGCGTTTTTCAGAAGATGCCGGATTATTGGCAAAAGTTCGTCAATATCTATGGAAAAATGCACATCTTGTTGCCAAAGTGATTGAAGGTAAAGAAGCCGAAGGGGCGAAATTTAGTGATTATTTTGATCACCATGAGCCAATCGCTAATGTTCCTTCTCATCGCGCATTAGCGATGTTTCGTGGTCGGAATGAAGGGATACTTCAATTATCACTCAATCCAGATCCGCAATTTGAAGAAGCGCCTAAAGAGAGCTACGGTGAACAACTGGTCACGGAACATTTAGGATTACGCTTAAATAATCAACCTGCTGATAGTTGGCGTAAAGCTGTTGTGAGTTGGACTTGGCGTATTAAAGTTTTAATGCATATTGAAACAGAATTGATGGGCCAATTACGAGAAAAAGCGGAAGAAGAAGCGATTAATGTTTTTGCTCGTAACCTTAATGATCTACTGATGGCGGCTCCTGCTGGCATGCGTGCCACAATGGGGCTCGATCCTGGTTTACGTACTGGTGTTAAAGTTGCGGTTGTTGATAGCACGGGTAAATTAATTGCTACAGATACAATTTATCCACATACAGGACAAGCTGATAAAGCAGCGGCAAGTGTAGCTGCGTTGTGTATTAAGCATAATGTTGAACTGGTGGCGATTGGTAATGGTACGGCATCTCGTGAAACAGAGCGCTTTTTTGCTGAAACAGTAAAACGTTATCCAGAAGTCAAAGCGCAAAAAGTGATTGTCAGTGAAGCAGGTGCATCGGTGTATTCTGCGTCAGAGCTTGCGGCTAATGAATTCCCTGATTTGGATGTTTCTATTCGTGGTGCGGTTTCTATCGCGCGTCGCTTACAAGATCCGTTGGCTGAACTTGTAAAAATCGATCCTAAATCGATTGGGGTTGGTCAATATCAGCACGATGTTAGCCAAACATTATTAGCGAGAAAACTTGATACTGTTGTTGAAGACTGTGTGAATGGTGTTGGTGTTGATTTAAATACAGCATCAGTACCGTTATTAACGCGTGTTGCAGGGCTTAGCCAATCTATTGCTCAAAATATTATTAGCTGGCGTGATGAAAACGGTCGCTTTGTCGATAGAAAACAGTTGCTCAAAGTGGCGCGTTTAGGACCGAAAGCCTTTGAGCAATGTGCTGGCTTCTTGCGTATTCGTGATGGTAAAAATCCGCTAGATGCCTCAACGGTTCACCCTGAAGCGTACCCAGTCGTTGAAAATATCCTGCAATCTACACATCAAAAAATTGATGATTTAATGGGTAATAGCACTTTAATTTCACAAGTAGATGCAAGAGCATTTATTACAGAGCAATTTGGTTTGCCAACAATTAATGACATCTTAAAAGAATTAGCAAAACCGGGACGTGACCCTCGTCCAGAGTTTAAAACTGCAACCTTTGCTGAAGGTGTCGAAACGATGAATGATTTAGTCAGTGGCATGATCCTTGAAGGAACTGTGACTAACGTGACTAATTTCGGTGCATTCGTTGATATCGGTGTACACCAAGATGGTCTGGTTCATATCTCTTCTTTAGCAGACAGATTTATTGAAGATCCACATACAGTGGTGAAAACCGGAGATATTGTTAAAGTTAAAGTTCTTGAGGTTGATTTAGCTCGTAAACGCATTGCACTGACTATGCGTTTAGATGAAGTCGCAGGTGATAGTGATAAAAAACAATCATCATCAAATAATGCGAATTCTGCTAGAAACAACAAAGGACAGAAACCAGCTCGCAATAACCGCCAGACAATAAATAATGGTAATAGTGCGGGAAATAGTGCAATGGGTGATGCTTTAGCTGCCGCATTTGGAAAAAAACGCTAATAGCGCATTTATTGCTACCGTATTAGTCGGTAAAAAGAGTAAAAATTATGAGCGTGATATAACTAATATTGGTTATATCACGTTTTTTATTACACATTATTTAGATGTTGCTTTTAGATAAAAATATTTATAAAAACTAATTAAATAGCAACGTAATACAAATTCTTTTTCATTTTTTTATAAGTTTAATTTTAAACTGACTTAAGGGATATTGATAAAATAATAGATAAAGCATTCTCTATTTTATCTCTATATTTATTTGTTGTTATTTTTATCACCCATCTTCTATTCTCCCCGCCGCTGATTGCCTTTATATTATAAATAAGAGCTGATGTATCTTTTAACCTTATTATTACTGAGGTTTATAAGTGTGGGCTTTATGAGCTAAAACTGAAAATTATTATTTCCGTTTATATCAACTCTACTTCAATTAATAGAATGAATATCTATAGGTTTATTTCACCTTTATTGGGTTATTAATATGAATTTAAATAAATTATCACTTGGTTTGATCTTGGTTTCTGCATCATTACTTGCAGGATGTGCATCAGAATCTTCACGCTCTTTAGAAGTTGCTAAAGTTGCAACCTATAACACAACTTATACCGGCACTAAGAGCGCTATTTCTATTGGTAAGTTTGATAACCGTTCTAGTTATATGAATGGAATATTCTCTGATGGAGTTGATAGATTAGGAAATCAATCCAAAACGATTTTAATGACGCACTTACAGCAAACAGGGCGTTTTAATGTATTAGATAGAACTAACTTATCTGAATTAAAAGAAGAAGCGGGCATTAAAGGCCAAAGCCAACAGTTAAAAGGTGCAACATATGTTATTACTGGCGATGTCACTGAATTTGGCCGTAAAGAAGTTGGTGACCGTCAATTATTCGGTATTTTAGGTCGTGGTAAAACACAAGTTGCTTATGCCAAAGTGAACTTAAACGTTGTGAATGTGAATACATCAGAAGTGGTGTTCTCATCTCAAGGTGCGGGCGAATACGAGCTTTCTAATCGTGAAATCATTGGGTTTGGTGGAACAGCAAGCTATGACTCAACACTTAACGGTAAGGTACTTGATTTAGCTATTCGTGAAGCAGTTAATAACTTAGTTGCAGGCATTGAAAGCAATGCTTGGCAGCCTTCAAAATAATGCACATTTTATAAGGATATAACGATGTCAAAATCATTAATAAGCCTTGTTTTTGGTGCATTATTACTAACGGGCTGTGCAAGTGGTCCTAAACCACTTTATAACTGGGATAGTTATCAACAAGTGGTGTATCAGCACTATCAACAAAGTGAAAGTGATCCTCAAGCACAAATCGATGCATTAAAGAAAAGTATTGAGCTTTCTCGTGCCAAATCATTAGGTATTCCACCGGGATTACATGCACATTTAGGTATGTTATACGGTGCAACAGGGGCGTTAGATTTAGCGATGGCTGAATTTAATGAAGAGAAAGCACTTTACCCAGAATCAGCGGAATTTATGGATCGCCTGATGAAAAATAAAGGAATGCAAAAATGAGTCGCTTATTCACTTTAATTTGTTTGGCTTTTGCGCTGGTATTAACGGGATGTGCTCAGCCTGTTAAAACAGATTACTCCGCATTTAAGCAGAGTAAACCAAAGAGCATTTTAGTCTTGGTGCCCCAAAACCATACAACAGAAGTTGGAGCTGGACACAGTTTCTTATCTCAAGTGACGTATCCTTTAGCGGAAGCAGGATATTATGTGTTCCCTGTTGCTGTCGTTGAAGAGACATTTAAGCAAAACGGCTTATCCATGGCTGGGGATATTCATGCAGTAAGTCCTAATAAATTACGTGAAATCTTTGGCGCTGATGCTGTTTTATACTTAGATATCACCGAATTTGGAACGTCATACCAAATTATTTCTAGTGATACGCGAGTTACTGTCGCAGCCAAGCTTGTTGATCTTCGTAATGGTGGTGTGTTGTGGAGTAGTTCTGCAACGGCATCAAGTACAGAAACAGAAGGCTCATCAGGTAGTTTAGTCGGGATGCTGGTTTCAGCGGTTGTGAATCAAATCGTGAATACAGTATCAGATAAAAGCTATCAAATTGCGGGTATAACCAGTGTTCGCTTACTTTCTGCTGGAAATGCGAATGGCATTCTGTATGGTCCTCGTTCTCCTAATTATGGTAAAGAAGCAGAATAAATAAATGCTATAAAATAAGCATAATAAAGAGAAAGGCTCTGCTTATTAACTTTAAAATAAGTAGAGCCTTATTTTATTTGTAGGTATAAATAATAATTATTCTTATTTGGTGCTAGGTAATGCTACATATATTTATTGTAAGATAAACGTGAAGTAGAAGAGTGAATAAAAGAGATGAATTGTTATTGAAGAGATAAACCATCCTTGGTTGCTAGTCCGTTTCCTTCCGTGGTTAATAATCCATAATTCGGGTATATAAAAGAGACTGATTAAATAAGAGAAACGTCAATTAGAATAAGATAAGGTATGGGGGATGCTATCTTTCCTTGTAATATAGCGACCTTTATTCTTTAAATGAGCCTCAAATTTAAATCAAAACACGACCTAGTTGGATATTAATCAATGTTTGTCTCTAGGATATGTAATATTATAATTTAGGTAAAGATATAATTGTTACTATTATTATAATCATCGAATTAAGAGGGAATAAAAGAATAATAAAACTAATATAACGAGATATTTAATTAATTTAAATCGTATTTTGAGTAATATATCGTTTTAAACTCGGCGTAAAAGTTTTCTTCTGATATTTCGCGATGAATTAAAACTACTAACATATTGAATAAACTTAATTTATTCATGAATATATTTAATGGATAAGACTATTTTTACATAATGTGATTTACATCACGTCGTATATTTGAGTGTTATCACCTATCAATAAGAAGAAAGGGATTTATACGATACCTCTTTCGATCATATTCAGTTCTCGATTTATTGGTTACACTATTCTTTCAGATATTCATAATGTCTGTTTGCTGGTATGAAATATCAGCGGTTCACTTTTGGAAGGTAGAGGCATGTCAGAACAAACAATTATTTGGGATCTTGACCTGATCCATAAGTATAACTATTCAGGTCCTCGCTATACATCATACCCAACAGCATTAGAGTTTAATCAGCAATATGGCGATGATGATTTTATCAAAGCGACTCAACGTTATCTTGAGCGCCCTTTATCGCTTTATATTCATATCCCTTTCTGCCATAAGCTGTGCTATTTCTGCGGCTGTAATAAAATTATTACGCGGCATAAACATAAGGCAGATGAATATCTTGATGTTTTAGAAAAAGAAATTATTAACAGGGCTCGTTATTTTAAAGACAGAAAAGTGACTCAAATGCATTGGGGTGGGGGCACACCTACTTTTCTGGATAAGCAACAAATTAGCCGATTGGTTTCGCTATTACGTCACCATTTTCATTTTGTTGATAATGCAGAACTCTCTATTGAAATCGATCCTCGTGAAATTGAGCTAGATGTTATCGATCATCTGCGCCATGAAGGATTTAATCGCCTAAGTATGGGTGTGCAAGATTTCAATAAAGAAGTACAACAAAAAGTCAATCGTGAGCAAGATGAAGCGTTTATTTTTGCATTGGTAGAGCGTGCGCGTGAAGTGGGTTTTCACTCCACCAGCATTGACTTAATTTATGGTTTACCTAAGCAAACCAAAGAGAGTTTTGCCTTTACATTAAAACGCGTTATTGAATTATCACCCGATAGATTAAGTGTTTTCAATTATGCACACTTACCTAATTTATTCGCTGCTCAGCGTAAAATTAAAGATGAAGATCTCCCTTTAGCTGAAGAAAAATTAGAAATATTACAAGAAACAATTTCTACGCTGACAACAAACGGCTATCAGTTTATTGGTATGGATCACTTTGCTAAACCTGATGACGAATTAGCCGTTGCTCAGCGCAAAGGTATTTTACATCGTAATTTCCAAGGCTATACCACTCATGAAGAGTGTGATTTATTAGGCATGGGAGTTTCTGCAATAAGTATGTTAGGCGATAACTATGCGCAAAATGAAAAAGTATTGAAAGAGTATTATGCGCGTGTAAATAGTGAAGGGAATGCACTATGGCGAGGTTTATCTCTGACTAATGATGATTGTATTCGTCGAGATGTAATTAAAACCTTAATTTGTAATTTTAGTCTGCGTTTTTCTGATATTGAAAAAATGCACAATATTGTCTTCCATGACTATTTTAAAGAAGATTTAGAATTACTTGTGCCAATGAAGGATGATGGTTTAGTTGAAATAACAGTAGACGGTATCCAAGTTACACCACGAGGACGTTTGCTAATTCGTAATATCTGTATGTGTTTTGATACCTATTTACGAAATCAAATGCGCCAACGTCAATTCTCGCGTGTTATTTAATCGATGAAGGGGTAGAGGATCAATATTCCTCTATCCCTAACTCTTTTAATTTACGGGTTAATGTATTTCTTCCCCAACCTAATAATCTTGCCGCATCTTGTTTATGTCCTTGTGTGTATGCCAAGGCACTAAGTAATAATGTGCGTTCAAATTGAGGTAGGGCATCTGTTAAGATATTTTCTTTTCCTTCCCCTAATGCTTCATCTGCCCATAATGAAAGGTGCTGTGACCAATGTTGAGAAGAAGCAATTCGACTGATATTTTTGGCTTTCTCATCAGGTTGGCGAATTTCTTGTGGTAAATCTTGAGGCATTATCTCTTGGCTTGCCGTCATTACGGTTAACCAGCGACACACATTCTCTAATTGTCTGACGTTACCTGACCAGTTGTATTCCATCATTATTTGCAAACTTTGCTGATGAAGCGCTTTGGTTTCGACACCTAATTCTTTTGCTGTTTTTTGTAGAAAATAGCGTGCTAAGCTGGGAATATCTTCCGTTCTATCTCGTAATGGGGGTAACTGAATACGTATTACATTGAGTCGATGATAGAGATCTTCACGAAAATCACCTGCTTGAACTCGCTTTTCTAAATCTTGATGTGTAGCGGCAATAATACGTACATCGACTTTTACAGGGGCATAACCACCTACTCGATAGAATTGCCCTTCAGCAAGGACTCGCAGTAAACGTGTTTGAATATCAAGAGGCATATCGCCAATTTCATCAAGAAACAGTGAGCCGCCATTCGCTTGTTCAAATCGACCTTGTCGTACTTGAGAAGCACCTGTAAATGCGCCTTTTTCGTGACCAAAAAGCTCTGATTCAATCAGGTCTTTAGGAATGGCTGCCATATTTAAGGCGATAAAAGGAGAGGAAGATCTTGGGCTGTGGCGATGTAATGCATGTGCCACTAATTCTTTCCCTGTCCCTGATTCCCCATTAATCAGCACACTAATTGAAGAGCGAGAAAGCCGACCAATAATACGGTAAACCTCTTGCATTGCAGGTGCTTCGCCAATCATATCTGAAACTGATTGCAATGAAGTTTCATCGTTATTCGGTTGTTTTTGCTCGCGATAATGAGTAATGGCGCGATCAATTAGTGCCAACGTTTCGTCGATATCGAACGGCTTTGGTAAGTAATCAAATGCCCCTTGTTGATAGGCATTAACAGCCGCATCGAGATCAGAATGTGCCGTCATAATAATCACGGGCAGAGTTGGATATTGTTCTTTAATTATTTTTAGAAGAGATAAACCATCAATATCAGGCATACGAATGTCTGATAACAATACATCAGGTATTTCTGTATTAAGTGCATTAAGCACATCATTCGCATGTTCAAAGGTTTTACATGACAGACCTTCACGAGAAATAGCGCGTTCAAGTACCCAGCGAATAGAGCTGTCATCATCAACAACCCATACATTTCCTTTTTGCATTGGTTATCTCCTACTTAATTGGTAAATAAATAGAAAATTCAGTATTTCCGGGCCAACTGGTAAATTCAATTTTACCTGCATGCTGATCCACTAAATTACGTGCAATAGATAACCCCAACCCATTGCCACCTTCTCGACCGCTCACCATAGGATAAAAAAGCGTATCTTGTAGATGAGGAGGAATGCCATCACCGGTATCAATCACATCAATGCGAGCAACAAGGCGATGGCGTTCGCCATGAAGCGTGACTTGAAAAGCAGTACGGGTACGTAAAATAATCGTCCCTCCTGTTTTTTCAACGGCTTGTAAAGCATTGCGTGTAATATTTAGGAGTACCTGTTCTATTTGATCTGGGTAATGTGATAACTCAGGTAAACTCGGATCGTAATCTTTCAATAAGGTGACATTTTCAGGGCATTCAAGGGAAATAAGCTGAGCTACGCGCTCCACAACATGATGAATACTCTGATGGGTTTTTGTCCCCGGATGTTGAGGACCAAGCAATCTATCCACCAGCACCCGTAGGCGATCAGCTTGTTCAATAATGACTTGCGTGTATTCCGTTAAGGCAGGATCAGGTAAGGATTTTGCTAGCAATTGAGCTGCACCTCGTAATCCTCCTAACGGGTTTTTAATTTCATGTGCCAGCCCCCTAACCAATTCCCTAGCAGCCATTTGTTGGGCTTGTTGGATCTGCTCTTGGCTTAACCGGCGTTGACTATCCATAGGCGCCAGTTCCAGCAAAATATGTTGCTCGGAAATAGGTTGGGCACTGAGCGACATTGTGTGTGATTGGTTATTGACAACCAATATCACTTCATTGTCGGTAAAGCTTTGTCCATTCGCTAATGTTTCACGCATTAAATCAGCATCAAAAGAGTAATAGCTGAAAAGGGCAGTGAAAGGCGTTTCAAATAGTTTTCGACGGCTTTGTGCTAAAACCTGTAACGCAGAATGATTTGCGTAGCAAATAATAAACTCTTTGTTGATAACCAATACAGAGTGTATCAGTGAGTCTAAAATTAATGTGTTGTCAGGTAAGTCTGCCGTTTCCATATTGAATACCCCATTGCACCATTTTAGTGCATCTTACCTTTATTACATTAATGAACCAATGCGTAAGTGAAAAGACTGACTCCTTAAGTGGGAGAAAAGTGCCCATCCGAAGATGGGCAAAATAGCTTCACGGCAAAAAAAACAGTTTTACATCTAGGCTTAAGTGTTTATTAGTAAAAATAGTCTTAAGCGCTGTAATACATTTCAAATTCAAGAGGATGCGGAGCCATACGTACACGTTGTACATCAGCACGTAATAATTCTAAGTAAGCATCAATAGCATCATCAGTAAATACACCACCGCGAGTTAAGAATTCACGATCTGCATTTAATGTATTTAATGCTTCTTCTAATGAACCTGCGACAGTTGGGATCTCTTTCGCTTCTTCTGGTGGTAAGTCATAGAGGTTTTTATCCATAGCATCACCAGGGTGAATTTTATTGATAATTCCATCAAGACCAGCCAT
This sequence comes from Proteus vulgaris, assembly GCF_016647575.1. GTDB lineage: Bacteria > Pseudomonadota > Gammaproteobacteria > Enterobacterales > Enterobacteriaceae > Proteus > Proteus mirabilis_B. Next base: position 3,863,894 of record NZ_CP032663.1, on the reverse strand, counting down.
TAACTGCGCAGCAAACGCAAGGTAAGGGTTTGCTAACGGATCTGGGAAACGAACTTCAATACGGCGCGCTTTCATGCTAGCAACAACTGGAATACGAATTGACGCTGAACGGTTACGTGCAGAGTAAGCCAGCATTACAGGTGCTTCAAAACCCGGAACTAAACGTTTGTAAGAGTTAGTGGTTGGGTTAGTAAATGCATTTAATGCACGAGCGTGTTTGATAATACCGCCGATGTAATACAGCGCCATTTCAGATAATCCGCCGTATTTGTCACCTGCAAACAGGTTTACGCCGTTTTTAGACAGTGACATATGGCAGTGCATACCTGAACCGTTATCACCAACTAATGGTTTTGGCATAAAGGTCGCTGTTTTACCAAATACGTGAGCCACGTTTTGTACCACGTATTTATAAATTTGAGTTTCATCTGCTTTTTTGGTCATGGTATTAAAGCGAGTAGCCACTTCATTTTGACCCGCAGTTGCTACTTCATGGTGATGAGCTTCAACAACTAAGCCCATTTCTTCCATGATGTTACACATAGTAGAACGAATATCTTGTGATGAATCAACGGGTGGCAGTGGGAAATAACCCCCTTTAACCATTGGGCGGTGACCTTTGTTACCGTCTTCATATTTGGTATTGGTGTTCCATGCAGCTTCAATATCATTGATAGCGTAAGAAGCGCCTGAAATATCGTTTTTGAAACGAATATCATCAAACAGGAAGAATTCTGGCTCTGGCCCAAACAGCACTGTATCTGCGATACCACTTGATTTTAAATAGTCTTCAGCACGTTTTGAGATTGAACGTGGGTCGCGATCGTAACCTTGCATTGTGCCAGGTTCTAAAACGTCACAACGAATAATCAGGGTTGGATCTTGGAAAAATGGGTCAAGCATTGCAGTTGTTGCATCTGGCATCAGCACCATGTCTGATTCGTTAATGCCTTTCCAGCCACCAATAGAAGAACCATCGAACATTTTTCCTTCTTCAAAGAAATCATCGTTAACCTGATGAGCCGGAATAGTAAGATGTTGTTCTTTACCGCGGGTATCAGTGAAACGTAAGTCAATATATCTAACTTTATGTTCTTCAATCATGGATAACACATGTTCAAGGGACATAGGAACTCTCCTGGCGAATGGTTTTATTGAGTGCAGTGGCCTTACACATTTTTCGGTGAATTTTTTGCTCACCTAAATTCTATTGCGAAAAGCATGCCAACTTATCTAAAAAGGGATATATACTGTATTGATGAAGTTTAGTGTAGAATATCTCCTGTGATTTTTTAATTATTGCACAAAGTTGGTGCAAATTAAGCCTAATTAATTGCACTATTTTGGTGCAATTGAACGGATGCTACTAAATTCTGAGGCGTGAAAAGGATCACAATTCAATTAATTGCATATTGTTAAGCAATCATTATTGTGATCTTGTTTAGTCTCTCGTCTAAAGCGTGTACAATACTGCGCTTATTTCTACAATGCCTGAGGCAAATTTTGTGATCGAAAACTTGCGTAATATCGCCATCATCGCCCACGTTGACCATGGTAAAACAACTATCGTCGATAAATTACTACAGCAATCTGGTACGTTCGGTGAACGTGAAACCGTTGCTGAGCGCGTGATGGACTCAAATGATCTCGAAAGAGAGCGCGGAATTACTATTCTTGCGAAAAATACAGCGATTAAATGGAATGACTATCGTATCAATATCGTAGATACCCCAGGACACGCCGACTTCGGTGGTGAGGTAGAACGCGTTATGTCTATGGTAGACTGCGTTCTATTGCTGGTTGACGCGATGGATGGCCCAATGCCACAAACTCGTTTTGTGACACAAAAAGCGTTTGCTAACAACTTAAAACCAATTGTTGTTATCAATAAAGTTGACCGCCCTGGTGCGCGTCCAGACTGGGTTGTTGATCAGGTATTTGACCTGTTCGTAAACTTAGGCGCAACTGACGAACAACTTGATTTCCCAATTATCTATGCATCTGCATTAAATGGTATTGCGGGAACAGATTACAATGACATGGCTGAAGATATGACTCCGTTATATGAAGCTATTGTCAAATATGTAGAGCCACCAAAAGTTGATCTGGAAGGCACATTCCAGATGCAAATTTCTCAGTTGGACTACAACAACTACATGGGTGTTATCGGTATCGGTCGTATCAAGCGTGGTAAGGTTAAACCTAACCAGCAAGTTACTATCATCGATAGCGAAGGTAATACTCGTAACGGTAAAGTCGGTAAAGTGTTAGGTCACTTAGGCTTAGAACGTATCGAAGTTGACGTCGCAGAAGCTGGCGATATCATTGCCATCACAGGCTTAGGCGAACTGAATATTTCTGATACGATCTGCGAAACAGGTGCTGTTGAAGCATTACCTGCATTAGCCGTTGATGAACCAACTGTTAGCATGTATTTCTGTGTTAATACTTCACCTTTCTGTGGTCGTGAAGGTAAGTTTGTGACTTCTCGTCAGATTTTAGATCGTCTGAAAAAAGAGTTAGTCCATAACGTAGCATTACGTGTAGAAGAAACTGAAGATCCAGATGCATTCCGTGTATCAGGTCGTGGTGAGCTTCACCTGTCAGTTCTGATTGAAAATATGCGTCGTGAAGGTTACGAATTAGGTGTATCTCGTCCTAAAGTTATCTTCCGTGATATTGACGGCCGTAAACAAGAGCCTTTCGAACAAGTTACTATCGATATTGAAGAACAACACCAAGGTGATGTGATGCAAGCGATGGGTGAGCGTAAAGGCGAAATGCGTGATATGCAACCAGATGGTAAAGGACGTGTACGTTTAGACTACATTATCCCTAGCCGTGGTCTGATTGGTTTCCGTACTGAATTTATGACCATGACATCAGGTACTGGTTTACTGTACGCAACATTCAGTCATTATGATGATGTTCGTCCGGGTGAAATCGGTCGCCGTAATAACGGTGTTATGATCTCTAATGGCCAAGGTAAAGCCGTTGCTTACGCACTGTATAGCTTACAAGACCGCGGTAAATTATTCGTGACTCATGGTGCAGAAGTTTATGAAGGCCAAGTGATTGGTATTCATACTCGCTCTAATGACTTAACAGTAAACTGCTTAACGGGTAAAAAGCTGACTAACATGCGTGCTTCTGGTACAGATGAGGCGACAACGCTGACTCCACACCTGAAACAAACATTAGAACAAGCATTAGAATTTATTGATGACGATGAGTTAGTTGAAGTAACTCCGCAGTCTATCCGTCTGCGTAAGCGTTATCTGTCAGAAAACGATCGTCGTCGCGCTTACCGTAGCAAAGACTAATTCGTTATTCTGATAACATAATTCTTAGGGCGCGTTAGCGCCCTGAGTTTATACTCGTCATACTTCAAGTTACAGAGGAGTTGACTACGCTCAGTTAGTCGAGTCACATAGCTTATCTATGTTCCCCGCCTATCTTCACTTGTTGCCTATCTGTAACTCAAATTATTTAGAGTATAGGTACTATAGGTACCATAAGACGAATGCGGTGGAGTATTTGCCACCGCATAAGTTTTTCTCTTCCTGCCTCTCTTTTCTTACCTTTTATTCCTCAAGTTGCATTTACAACTTAAGTGTTGTTTATAACTCAAAATACAACTTATAAGTTGTTTTTAAGTTGCAATACAACTAAAGTGTTGTAAAAATCACCAATACAATATCGAAACACATATGAAAACGATTAATGAAATTGCCAATTTAATAGCTGAACAACGTAAAAAATTAGGCATAGAGCAAAAAGATATGTATTTACGTATTGGTATGAAGCAACAACAATACCAACGCATAGAATCAGGCAATGATATTAAGCTCTCTACCTTACTACGGGTACTAGAAGGATTAGATTTAGAGTTATCAATTAAGGCTAAAAATTCTAATGTAAACTCGGCAATTGCAAATACGGAGATAGCCAACAGAAGCAAAATTGATTTGGACGATGACGTGGATGATCTCGATTTTTGGTTTAAGAAAAAGGAATAACCAATGATTAAACAGGTTGAGAAAGTGGAAGGTCTTAATATTCAGTTACATGGCATTGATGTTGCGATTATTGCACATTATGCTGGTGGGAAAAATATACTGACATTTAATCCCCATTTTGTCGATATGCCAAAAGAAAGTCGACCGAGTTTCACATTAAGACAGTTATTTGATCCTGAATATTTAACTAAGCCTCAAATTCGCACACAGAAAATCTCGCCTGTGCTATCTAACTTGCTACCTGAAGGTGTATTAAGAGAATACATTGCGAATGTATTGAAATGCCATATAGATAATGAATTTGCCATTCTTGCTTATTTAGGGGCAAATTTACCCGGTGCTATTTTAGTAACACCTATAAAAGCAGGAGCGGTTCCTAATTGGGCACAGTTGCATGATGATTTTAAAATCATACAAAAATAAATAAGAAGAAGGTGTTTTATCATCACATCACAACTTCATTGTAGATAATGATGCTTTTAGTCTCATTTTTCGTCTCTCCCTATTCTGGTTTTATGTTTTACAAAAAAATTAAGTGTGATTATTGTACTTTTTTGGTGTTTAAGCCTGTTCAGTAAAGCGATTTATGATTAAAGTAAAATGAGTTTTCTATTATGGAGAGGATTTATGCTTTATATCTTTGATATGGGTAATGTGATTATTGATATCGATTTTAACCGGGTATTCGCAGTATGGAGTAAACTCAGTGGTGTTCCATTAGCGAACATAAAAAAGAACTTCACCACAGGAGAGATCTTTAAATTACACGAACGCGGCAATATTACAGACATCGAGTTTGCAGAAGAAATCAGTTCAGAATTAGAAATGAATTTAAGCTTTGAACAGTTTGCTGAAGGATGGCAGGCTATTTTCGTCGCATTACGCCCTGAAGTCATTGATATAATGAATAAGTTAAGAGAACAAGGACATCGGGTCGTGGTGTTATCAAATACTAACCGTTTACACCAAGACTACTGGCCGGAACACTATCCTGAAATAGCTGCCTCAGCAGATTTCCTCTATCTATCTCAAGATATCGGTATGAGAAAACCTGATCCTGAAATCTATAAATATGTTTTACAGTCTGAAGACGTCGAAGCACAGAATGCCGTTTTCTTTGATGATGTGAAAGCCAATGTTGATGCAGCCATTGCTGTGGGTATGAAAGGTGTACATGTCATTGATAAACAAACTGTCATTGACTACTTTAAAGATTATGATTTTTCTCTCCCAGTAGAAGAATAATGCTATTGTAAGGATAACAATGGATTGAATTTGTTATCCTTTTTTATTGATTTATTTTGGAGAGAGTATGATCGCGTTAATTCAACGAGTGACACAGGCAAAAGTGGATATTGCAGGTGAAACAGTCGGCGCTATTAATCAAGGTTTGTTGGTTTTATTAGGTGTAGAGAAAGACGACAACGAACAGAAAGCCAAAAGATTATGTGAAAAAGTGTGCGGTTATCGCATATTTAGCGATGAAAACGACAAGATGAACCTAAATGTGCAACAAGCAGGTGGTAGTTTATTAGTCGTCTCTCAATTCACCCTTGCCGCAGAAACACAAAAAGGAATGCGCCCTGGTTTTTCGAATGGTGCCCCCCCTGAATTAGCGAAAGATCTCTACCACTACTTTATAGAACAATGTCAGCAACAAGGTTTAGAAACACAAACAGGCCAATTCGCCGCGGATATGCAAATCACACTGACTAATGACGGTCCAGTCACCTTTTGGTTGCAGGTATAACGTCAAATATGTCGTGATGTTAAAAGGAGCTCAGATATGTACCATTTACGAACCCCAAAAACAGAGGCGGAATTTGATGCCTATTATGCTTTTCGCTGGGAAATGCTTCGTAAACCTCTACATCAACCTGAAGGCTCTGAAAAAGACGGTTATGATACCCTTGCTCATCACCAAATGGTTGTCGATGAAACCGGTCAACCTGTCGCGATTGGACGGCTTTATATTAATGCGGATAACGAAGGCGCTATCCGCTTTATGGCAGTACGTACAGATGCGCAAGGTAAAGGCTTAGGCACTCTTGTTGCTATGGCGCTAGAGTCATTGGCTCGCCAAGAAGGTATAAAACGGATCGTATGTAGTGCAAGAGAAGAGTCTGTAAACTTCTTTGAAAAATTGGGTTATGAAAATTGTGGTCTAGTCACAGGCCCACAAACTACACCCATTAAGCACTTCTTTATGAAAAAAAGTATTGAGTCTTTAGATGACATTCTTCATCGACCAGATTGGTGTGCTGAATTACAAAAACAGTGGCATCAACATATTCCTTTAAGTGAGAAAATGGGATTACGTATTACTCAATATACGGGAACTCGTTTTTATACCACTATCCCAGAAGCGGGAAACCAAAACCCTCATCACACTATTTTTGCTGGCAGCCAATTTTCACTCGCAACATTAACCGGTTGGGGATTGATTTGGCTATTAATGCGAGAGCATAAGTTACAAGGTGATATTGTGCTGGTGGATGCTCATATTCGTTATCGCAAACCTGTATCAGGACGTCCTGCGGCCGTTGCAGATATGGAAAATTTAAGCGGGGATTTAGGGCGATTAGCGAAGGGCAGTAAAGCTCGCATTAAGCTAGATGTTGATATTTGTGGCGATGAAGGTGTTGGTGCTGTTTTTAGTGGTACTTATATTGTATTACCTTCACAAAATAAGCAATGTTAAGTGTGCTTATTTTAATTAATTGAATTTAATCTATTTTTTACCGATCTTATCGACGTTTTTGTTATCTTTTCTACGTTAAAGCGTGGGGATAATCAATCTATGCTCTAATGCTTATTTTATAGTGTTTCTATCGCTATCCAATTGATGTATATTTCGCAGTTTACGGAGGGAAGCATGGACACCAATTTATCTACTCGTCTTAATAAATATATCAGTGAAAGCGGGATCTGCTCACGTCGTGAGGCTGACCGTTATATTGAGCAAGGACTTGTCCTTATTAATGGCAAGCGTGCCGGTATTGGCGACCAAGTATTTGCGGGCGATGAAGTCAAAGTCAATGGTCGGTTGATTGAAGCACAGGATAACTCTGAGCTAGTTTTGATTGCACTGAATAAGCCAGTAGGTATTGTCAGTACCACAGATGATGGCGAGAAAGATAATATTGTTGACTATGTTAACCACAGTACTCGTATTTTCCCAATTGGACGTTTAGATAAAGACTCTCAAGGGTTGATTTTCCTGACCAACCACGGCGATTTAGTGAATAAAATCCTACGTGCAGGTAATGATCACGAAAAAGAGTATCTCGTGACAGTGAATAAGCCGATTACTGATGAGTTTATTCATGGTATGGGTGCTGGTGTTCCTATCATGGGACAAAAAACCAAGAAATGTAAGGTTAAGAAAGAAGCGCCGATGGTGTTTCGTATTACCTTAGTTCAAGGGTTAAATCGTCAAATTCGTCGTATGTGTGAATATTTTGGTTATGAAGTCACTAAGCTTGAACGTATTCGTATTATGAATGTGAGCTTATCAGGATTGCCTGTCGGTGAATGGCGTGATTTGACGGATGATGAGCTGATTACCTTATTTGAATCGATTGAAAAATCGACTTCTGAAGCACCGCCAAAACCAAAGCAAAATAAGCCGAAAAAACAAATTAGTAGCAATGCAAAAGCATTGGGTATTCATATTCCTCAAACAAAAACCAAAGAAACGGAAAATAATTCCCGTAAGCGTTTTGTTCAGCCTGGTCGTAAAAAGAAAAAACGTTAAGTTCATCTTTGAAGATGCGATAAAAACAAAAAAACACCTGAAAGGGTGTTTTTTGTTTGTTCTATTTAAGACAAATTACACATCGATAAAATTAGTCTAAATCAAGCTCATCTAATTTATTTTGGCGACGTTCAAGTACGATAGCTGCAAGTTCAGCATCCATAACTCGCTCAATCAATGCATCATAATCTTCTTTAGAAAGGCAATAGAACAACGGAGTTTTGTTGTCATCACACACAAGCAGTGTGCTGTTATCTTCAAGTGCAGTTAAAGGAGATTGTTGAAACACATTTAAAGATATTTTTTCAGGGGAAAAATCTTCGTCAGACATGAAAACTCCACAATAAAGAAAAGGGCAATAGCGCATTGTAACGCTTTTTATAAAGGGAGCAATCCGTGCTCCTGCGAAAGATCAATATTATAGGTGATTAATTATTTCGCCATTTTGTATCACTGAGTTGAGTATTTGTTGCTCACCTTTACTTCCAGTTAATGTACCATTAAGTGTTGATTCCACAGGGCTTGAACGTAAATCCCCTTTCAATTTTAATGTGAATTGGCCTATTTCGTCAGAGTAGGTTGTTTTTAAACCCAATGTGTAAGGCGTTGATAAAGGTACATTTAGTCCATTAGCAATAAGTGAGAATTGGCGCTGTTGGTTAGATTGTACTAAACCGGCTGAACCTCGAACAATGCCGTCACCAATAAATGCTGAATATTGCTCAACGATAGCGTTGTCTTGTTGAGTGACAATTTTTAAATCAGGGCGACGTAATTCAATACGATTTAATGTACCACTATCAGCATTAAATACCGCTGAGCCTTGCCATAATCCCCATTCCCCTTCTTTTGCAATCACTAAATTTTGCAGTTTTCCTGTTAAGTTGGTGAATTGGAATGGAAATTCTGGCGTGATATCAATCAAGATGGATTGATTGATAGATAACTGTTCGATAGTGATATTTTGAATATTACTCTTATCATCTATTGGTTTAGTTAAAAAAGTGAGCCAATTTTCAGGTAGTGTATATAAAAGGCCTGATAATGTGGCGTCTTGGATCGTAATCGTTTTATTACCTTTATTCCAATTACCAGCAAGCTTAATTAAGCCTTTCTCGTAGCGTAGGCTGAGGCTATCTAGATTGAGTTGATGATTTTGTTGATTAAGTTTTGCGATAAGATCAGTGAAGTGTTCATCTTGAAAAACAACATCATTTGTATTGAGTTCACCAGTTGTAAATGAAAGAGCGTTATCCCAACTAAACTGAGAAAATTGCCCATCAAAACCGCTGACTGCCCACTGTTTTCCTTCAGCAGTAAAATCAACAATATTAAGTGCTCTTATACTAATACGAGGGTATTTAGAGAGAGACTGAATTAATTCGTTAAAGGTTTGCGAGGATTGCCAGCGCAAGCCATTCATATAAACTTCATCAAATTTCCATTGATTATCTTGATATTGCCCGCTCAAAGATAGTGAGCCATTAAGTAAACGAGTACCTAATTTCTCTATTTGAATATTATTAGGTTGATATTGCCCAGAGATAATAAAATTACTGAATTCATTATTATTTACCATGCCATTAGCAATAGAAAATTGGAAATGGCCTGCTCCTATTAAATCGGTTGATGTTGGGAGCCACGGCGTAATACCGCCCGTCACTTTCTTGGCATCAAAAGAAAAATCAGTTTTTTCACTACTTAGTGCCATATTTTTAAATTGTAAGATATCGGCACTTAAGGGTATTGAAGGTGTTTTGTCTGCAAACTCAATATTGCCATTTTCTAATGTGATTTTTTGTAGATGAGAAGGTGTGGTAAAAAATTGCCAATTAAATCGAATTTGTGCTGATTTAGCCGATACGGTGGCTTTATCTTGTTTAGGATTAACGAGGAGATCATGGACAATGACTTGCTCGGGTTGCATAAGATCATGCTCAATACCTGAGAAGCGAATATCATAGTCAGTGTATTGTGTCAGCCATTCACTGGTTTTCTGCGCGCCCCACTGAGTCTGAATAAAAGCGTAAATTATAATAATAAATAAAATAACGATAAGTATCAGAGATACCAAACTTTTCATCAGCCAGCGCATAACCCTTCTCCTGTTTTATACTCCATCAAAACATTATACAGTTATGCCTGAAAACTAGGCGATGCTCAAGTATTCATCGGATAGATCAAAGAGATTTCACTCATTTATTAAGGATGTTAGATATTCTGGATGTCAGGTTTTCCGTATTGGGTAATTGTTTTAAATGACTATTTATCTCCTCTAGTATTTTCATAACCCATTGAGCATGTTTTGTTTCTGTTGTACTTAATTTTTGCAGCTGAAGTTTGTTACTGTAGTTAATTAATCGAGAAATCAAATCATTAGGTTCAAGACTGCCAGAACGGTAAACATCGTGAAGATTAGGTGTAATGTAAGATTGATTCTGTAAGTAATTAAATGAATATTTAAGGGCATCCACTGTAGGCTTATTAAGATATGGATTGGTTAAAAACGTATCTAAATCTTTTTTAATATGCTCTAAATTGAATTCAGCAACAGACTTATTTCCTAAATAAGTAAATTTATGCTCACTATTAAATAATGAAAGAATAGAGTCTTTGAGATAAGTAAAAAATTGCCCAATAGTTTGTATATGAAAATCTTGAGTAGACGGATAACTTTTTAAGTATTCGAGTGCAGGGTTTTTAATTGGGTTCAATGGTGTAGCCATGTTATTTTCCTTTGATTTTCAGTATTGAGATAAAGATTTACCGTAACGCAAAGGACAATACTTTTATAAAAATACCATTGACCTAAAGATGATAAATAAAGCGCTATTTTCATAATCCCAAATAGCGCTTTACTCATTTGTTGCGAGTTAATCATTATTTTTCTGGTGGGAAAATCAGATTTAAAATAATGGCTGTTAAACCGCCCGCAGCAATACCTGATGATAGCAATGTTTTTAGCCAATCAGGGGCAAACTGTAATATTTGAGGCTGTTGCGAAACGCCTAAGCCTACTGCAAGTGAAATAGCAAGGATCATGATAGCTCGGCGGTTTAATGCCTCTTTAGACACAATACGTACACCGGACGCAGCTATCGTACCGAACATCACTAATGTGGCTCCGCCTAATACTGGCTCAGGAATTCTTTGTACAAATTCAGCAACGAAGGGAAATAAACCCAAGATAACAAGCATTGCCGCAACAACATAACCTACGTAACGACTAGCAACACCCGTTAATTGGATCACACCATTATTTTGACCAAAACAAGAGTTTGGAAAGGTATTGAAAAATGCTGAAACCATGGAGTTAATTCCATTAGCTAATACGCCCCCTTTAATGCGTTTCATATACAAAGGACCGCTGACGGGTTGCTCTGAAACATCAGACGTTGCTGTGATATCACCAATAGTTTCTAGCGAAGTGATCATAAACACCAGCATTAAAGGAATAAGTAAATGCCAATCAAATGACAGCCCATAATAAAATGGCTCAGGAATAGTCATAAAAGGCGTTTCTTGATGTTCTGCGGGTGTGGGTAACATATCTAAAGCCCAAGCAAGAACATAGCCCACAGCCATTGCAATGACTAAAGAAGCTACTCGTAAGTAAGGATTTTTTTGTCGATTAAGTAAAATAATAACGATAAGAACAGAGCCTGCTAATAACAAGTTTTGTGGTGAACCAAAGGTATTGTTCTCGATGGCTGCATAACCACCACCAATAGAGGTTAATCCAACTTGAATTAAAGAGAGGCCGATTATCATCACTACGACACCTGAAACCAACGGTGTAATGATACGTCTTGCTAAGTGAAGTACACGAGAAAGAATAATTTCGGTTAGTGAGGCAACCATTAGAGTACCAAAAAGGGCTGCCATCATTGTTGGAATATCAACCCCACCATTTTTAAGTGCTAATCCCCCCATAATGAGCGGAGCAACAAAGTTGAAGCTCGTTCCTTGAATTGATAACAATCCTGAACCTATCGGCCCCCAAGCTCGAATTTGAATAAGAGAGGCAATGCCTGATGCAAATAAAGACATGCTGATAATGCGTTGGGTATCGTGTGCAGGTAGTCCTAATGCTTGGCAAATGAGGATCGCGGGTGTAATAACCGCGACAAACATGGCTAAAAGATGTTGGCAAGCAGCAAAAAGGGTTTGTGGTAATGGCGGTTTTTCTTCTAAAGCAAAAAGAAGTTCGCTATTTTTTTTAATTGAAACGTCACTATTTTTAGGCAAATTTTGATTTTCTGAAGTAACCATGGTGTGAATTTCTTATTCGGCAAAAACGGTATTTTAATGATCTGCGCCACAAAAGCAATCGTTTGCGTAAAAATGATGTTATCAAAATGCATAAGAGGCGCTCACATTTTTATATGTTTTAACTTGTGTTTGTCTCCGTTTTTTTTTCTAATCGGGGATACCTGCTTTTGGCGTTGTTTATGGATGAACTTAGCGTCGTAGTATTTTTATATAAAATTAACAAATAAGACGGGGTACATAAATGTATCATCTTGATGTTTATGGCACGCTGGTTGCGGCCACTTTGGTTCTCTTGATCGGACGTAAGTTAGTGAAATCTGTTCCTTTTTTAGAACGGTATACGATCCCGGAACCCGTTGCAGGTGGGCTACTTGTTGCAGTTCTTCTATTAGCATTCAAATCTTTTATGGACTGGGAAGTGAGTTTTGATCTCTCACTTAAAGATCCATTAATGCTAGCCTTCTTTGCAACAATTGGTTTAAACGCAAACCTCGCGAGTTTAAAAGCGGGAGGAAAAGCGCTTTTTATTTTCGTCTTTGTTGTTGTTGGATTGTTGTTTGTACAAAACACAGTCGGTATTGCATTGGCAGAAATGTTAGGCCTTGATCCATTAATGGGATTACTGGCTGGTTCGATTACTTTATCGGGTGGTCATGGTACTGGTGCTGCTTGGGGTAAAACCTTTGTTGAAAACTATGGTTTTATGAGTGCGTCTGAAGTGGCGATGGCTTGTGCGACCTTTGGTTTAGTTTTAGGGGGATTGATTGGTGGCCCAGTTGCACGCTACTTAATCAAAAATATCCCAACGCCAGGATTAGGCGCCGACGACCATGAAATGCCAACTGCGTTTGAGAAGCCGACAACAGGCAGAATGATCACTTCAATGGTTTTATTAGAAACTATTGCGATGATCTCTATCTGTTTAATGGCGGGTACTTTCCTTTCTCAATTGTTAGAAGGTACTGCATTCTCACTACCGACCTTTGTGTGTGTTCTGTTTATTGGCGTTATTTTAAGTAATAGCCTTTCAATGCTTGGGTTCTACCGTGTTTTTGATAGAGCCGTGTCAGTCTTAGGTAACGTAAGTTTGTCGTTATTCTTAGCGATGGCATTAATGAGCTTGAAATTATGGGAGCTTGCATCACTGGCGATACCAATGCTGGTTATCCTTGGTGTTCAAGCGGCTGTAATGGCGCTGTATGCGATTTTTGTGACTTTCCGTGTTATGGGTAAAAACTACGATGCTGCGATTTTAGCAGCTGGTCACTGTGGTTTTGGTTTAGGTGCTACACCAACTGCGATTGCGAATATGCAAGCCGTGACAGACCGTTTTGGACCTTCTCATCTTGCGTTCTTAGTCGTACCTATGGTCGGTGCATTCTTCATTGATATTGTGAATGCAATAGTGATTAAACTGTATCTGATGCTACCGTTTTTTACACCTATAGTTGCAGGGTAGTTTGGCTACTATAAATTAAAATAGCTTCAAAAACGTTAAAGAGCACCTCAATGTTGAATATCGACATTGAGGTGTTTTTCTATGTGGCATTTAACTTACGAATATTTCGAGATCAACTTAAAGTGAGTTCAAACGCACGCTAAGGCATGCAAAAGAGTAATCTTAAGCTTGGCTATATTGTGTCTTGGCAGGTAGCCAGCGTTCGATTAAGGCTTGAGAATGCTTAGGATAGTGCTGATGCAGGTAACGAGCGATACGTTGCACTTCAGGAACAAGCCCTTGATCACGTAATAAATCAGCGACCTTAAATTGTGCATTACCTGTTTGCTTAGTACCTAAAAGCTCGCCGGGGCCACGAATTTCGAGATCTTTTTGTGCAATGACAAAACCATCATTGCTATCCCTTAATACCTGCAATCGCAAACGTGCTGTTTGAGTGAGTGGTGTTTTATACAACAAGACACAATGAGAGGCGATAGCACCCCGACCTACACGCCCGCGTAATTGGTGTAACTGTGCTAGCCCTAGTCGTTCTGGGTTATCAATGATCATCAAACTTGCATTAGGTACGTCAACGCCAACTTCAATCACTGTTGTTGCAACTAAAAGTTGCAGCTCATTCTCTTTAAATGCCGCCATTACAGCTTGTTTCTCTGCGGGCTTCATTCGCCCATGTACCAATCCTACTTTGATTTCAGGGAGTGCTATTGTAAGTTCATCATAGATAACTTGGGCCGCTTGCGCTTCAAGCACTTCAGAATCTTCAATTAGGGTGCATACCCAGTAGGCTTGTCGATCCTCTTCTGTGCAAGCCAGTCTGATGCGTTCAATAATGTCATTACGGCGAGTATCGGGGATAGCGACAGTGGTAACAGGTGTACGCCCCGGCGGTAATTCGTCGATGATAGAGGTGTCCATATCAGCATAAGCGGTCATCGCTAATGTGCGTGGGATTGGCGTTGCTGTCATCACCAATTGATGAGGGTGAAAGCCTTGCTCTTCACCTTTTTTCCATAAGGCAAGGCGTTGATGCACACCAAAACGGTGTTGTTCATCAATAATCACTAAGGCTAGAGAGTGAAATTTAACTTGTTCTTGGAAAATCGCATGTGTTCCAATAATGATTGAGACTTCACCATTCGCAATAGCATTTTGCTGCGTTTCGCGGGCTTTCCCTTTCTGTTTTCCTGCCAACCAACCTACTTGGATACCAAAAGGCTCAAACCATTTCTTAAAGGTTAATGCATGTTGCTCTGCCAATAATTCTGTTGGTGCCATTAAAGCCACTTGCTTGCCATTAGCAATAGCACGTAACGCACTTAATGCGGCCACTAGTGTTTTACCTGAGCCTACATCTCCTTGGATCAATCGCATCATTGGATAGTCTTTTTCTAAATCTGCTTCTATCTCATTAACGACACGTTGTTGTGCATTAGTCGGGGTAAAGGGGAGAGAGGCGAGAAACTGCTGACGTAATGTCGATGTATTTGGCATAAACAATGGCTCTGCACGATAAGATTGTGCACCAGCTCTTGCATTGAGCATACCTAGATTGTGAGCTAGCAATTCTTCAATAATTAGCCTTTTTTGCGCAGGATGCTGTCCTTTCTCAAGTTCTGCAAAAGCAATATCAGGAGGCGGATTATGCAGTGTACGTAATGCAGTAGCCAACGGCGGTAAGCCGTGAATAAATTGATCGGGTAATAGTTCGTTAATAGCGCAGGTATCAAGTAATTCTAATGCTTGCTCTATTAATTTACGTAATGATGTTTGGCGTAAGCCTTCTGTCGTTGAATAGATGGGAGTGAGCGTTTCTTGCAGTTTAACTTCAGAGCCTGCAACTTTGATTTTGTATTCAGGGTGAATAATTTCAGGACCCCGACTTCCTCGTTTAACTTCTCCATAAGCAGTGACTTGTTTACCCTGAGCAAGGTTATTTTTCATCGCCGCTGTAAAGTTAAAAAAGCGAAGTGTTAAAATTCCAGAGCCGTCAGAAATTTGACAGGTCATCATTTTACGACGACCAAAACTGACTTCAGTTCTTAATATTTCGCCAGAGACAGTGGCAGGAATACCGGGAAGGAGATCACTGATAGCATAGAGGTGCGTTTGATCTTCATAACGCAAAGGAAGGTGGAGTAACAAATCCTCAATAGTCACAAGCCCTATTTTTGCCAGCTTGTCTGCCTGACTTGCACCTACGCCGTGAAGAGTGGTTAAGGGGATTGCATCAAGCAGTTTTCCTTTCATGGGATCAATACTCCGTCTTTTTTAATTTCCTAAGTTGTTTTTGCGTCATTTGCATTTCCGCCCACCATGATTCAGGGGCTTCAATTTCACCGCTGCCATTAATATAAGGGCGAGGCAGTCCTTTACGACGAGAAACTTCTGCCAAAACCGGGTATCCGCCTTCAAAGAGAAGAATTTGCTGTTCTTCTTCTGTTAAGGTGCTCTCTGTTCGGTTATACATACCCGCAGCCTGACGTTGGCGTTGTGCTTCATATAAAATTAGTGCACTGGCGACAGAAACATTTAGGGATTGTACCATTCCCATCATCGGCACAATAATATCTTGATCTGCAAGCGCGATAGCATCTTGTGAGATACCCGTTTTTTCTTGTCCCATAATAATACAAGTTGGGCGCGTGTAATCAATCTCACGAAAATCAACCGCTTTATCTGAGAGATGAGTCGCAAGAACTTGCATACCTTGGGCTCGAAAGGCGTTAACCGCGTCTGTGATAGTAGGATGAGTTTCTACATTGACCCAGCTATTACTTCCTGCTGCGGGGGAAACTAACATTCGCATTTTTTCTTCAGGCCAAATAGCATGAATTTTAGGAATGCCCACAGCATCAGCCGTTCTGATAACGGCTGCAACATTATGGGATTTATGCACTTCTTCAAGGCAGACGGTAAGATCAGGCTGCCGCATCGCCATCATTTGGCAGATGCGGGCATATCGAATTGAATTCATGACTAGTTTTTATTACGGCTAACGCGCAGAACGTCTGGCATGATGCGAAGTTTACGCATGATATTGGCTAATTGAATTCTGTCTTTCGCCGTTAAGCGAATAAAAGCACAATATACGCGACCGTCTTTCTCTTCTGTATTCATACTTTGAATACTTGAGTTAGCATCGTTAATAGCTGCGGTTAAGTTTGCTAAAGCGCCTTGGTGGTTAATCATATCGACTTTAATTTCAGTAATGAAATCGCTGTTGATCTCTTTATCCCACTCGACAGGCATGAATTTTTCAGGCTCTTTTTGGTAACCACGAATATTACGACAAGATTCATGGTGAATAACCAAACCTTTACCTGGGCTAATATGTGCAACGATAGGATCACCCGGAATAGGGCGGCAACATTTAGCGAAGGAGATTAATACGCCATCAGCGCCTTTAATTGGGAGTTTAGGTGTTTCATCATTGGTTGTTTCTGTTTGTGCGTTTTCATCTTGATTTTGACTATCAATCAATAAATTACGCGCAACAACAACGCTCATGGTATTACCTAAACCAATTTCAGCCATTAAGTCGTCGATTGAATGAAGCTTCATACGCTTCAACTCGCGCTCAATATTTTCAGCTGAAATATCAGCAAGCTTGTGCTCGCCTAATGCGTGATTAAGTAAACGACGACCTAGATTAATAGAGTCTTCACGTTTTAGGTTTTTCAGTAGTTGTCGGATTTTAGAGCGTGCTCTTGAACTGACAACAAAGTTTAGCCAAGCTGCATTGGGTCTTGCACCTGGAGCGGTAATAATTTCAACCGTTTGTCCGGTGCGTAGCGATTGTGAAAGTGGGTAAGGTTGTCTATCAACCCTTGCACCTACACAGGCATGACCGATATCAGTGTGTACAGCATAAGCAAAATCGACAGGAGTAGCGCCTGTTGGTAATTCAACAATGCGACCTTCTGGCGTGAAAACGTAGATTTCATCAGGAAAGAGATCTGATTTTACGTTCTCAATAAATTCAAATGAGCTACCCGCGCTTTGTTGCAATTCAAGTAAACTTTGCATCCAGCGTTGAGCTCTAACTTGTGCAGTTGTGCCCGGTTGTTCACCTTGCTCTTTATAAGCCCAATGTGCTGCAACCCCCATTTCTGCCATTTGATCCATATCTTCAGTACGAATTTGCACTTCGACAGGCACCCCATGAGGGCCAATAAGTGAAGTATGAAGAGATTGATAGCCGTTGGCTTTTGGGATTGCAATATAGTCTTTAACTCGACCGGGACGCGGTTTATAAAGACTGTGCATTTGACCTAAAACGCGATAACAGGTATCGACTTCTTTCACGATCACGCGAAAGGCGTAAATATCCATGATCGAGTGAAAACGTTGCTCTTTTAACAACATTTTCCGATAAATAGAGTAAAGGTGTTTTTCACGACCGTTAACTTTGCATTCGATATGCGCTTCTGTCAGGCGACCTTCAATTTCAGAGAGGATTTTATTAATCATCTCTTTACGGTTGCCTCGAGCTGCTTTAACGACTTCTTTGATTACACGGTAGCGATTAGGATGTAGCGCCTCGAAACCCAGCTCTTCAAGCTCTGTCTTGATATGGTGTATACCTAAACGGTGTGCGAGAGGGCTGTAAATTTCGAGTGTTTCGCGAGCAATACGGCGACGTTTATCTGGGCGTAATGATCCCAGTGTGCGCATATTGTGAGTTCGGTCTGCCAGCTTGATCAAAATGACGCGGATATCTTTTACCATCGCCATAATCATCTTACGGAAGTTTTCAGCCTGAGCCTCTTTTTTGTCTCTAAACTTCAACTTATCAAGTTTAGACACCCCTTCAACAAGATCGGCAACCGTACTACCAAAGAGGCTTTCGATATCTTGGAAGGTTGCAGGTGTATCTTCGATAACATCATGCAACAGCGCCGCCATCAGCGTTTGCTGGTCTAATCGCATATCTGCGAGAATACACGCAACCGCAACAGGGTGAGTAATATAAGGCTCACCACTTGAACGAGTTTGTCCCTCGTGGGCATTTCGGGCGACGATAAAGGCTTTTTTAAGTTGTTCAACTTGCTCCGATGGCAAGTATTTTTGAACGATTTGATTCAGGCTTTCAAACAGGTACAAGGCAGACCTACCCCTATTTTATAAAACGATTAACGACGACCTTCCGCAATCGCTGAAACAGCTTGTAATTCTGCTGCTTCTTGCTCTTGCTGCTCTTGACGTTCACGAGCATCAAGAATTTTACCGTTAATCAGGCCTTCTTCGATTTCACGTAGCGCGATAACAGTCATTTTATCATTTTCTTCTGGAACTAAAGGATCTTTAGCGCCAACTTGTAACTGACGCGCACGACGTGCTGCGACCAGAACGAGGTCAAAACGGTTACCAATTTTCTCTACAGCGTCTTGAACGGTTACGCGTGCCATATTTGTGTTACTCCACCATTAACGAAATGACTGGGCATAATACTGAAAGTTAACTCAGTCTGCCAATAATTTGCTGATTAAATCACCATGTCGTAGCGTTTGACGATCAAGGCGTAATTTTTCTGAACGAATAATTGATTGTAAATCAGCAAGCGCAGTATTGAAATCATCATTAATCAGCAAATAATCATACTCATTAAAATGTTCCATTTCCGATACAGCTTGCGACATACGTTTTGTAATCACTTCTTCGCTATCTTGTCCACGTCCACGAAGTCGGCGGTAAAGCTCTTCTTTTGACGGTGGCAGAATAAAAATACTGCGAGCTTCTGGCATCGCTTTACGCACTTGCTGTGCGCCTTGCCAGTCGATATCTAAAAAGACATCTACACCACTGGCTAAGATTTCTTTGATAACTTTGCCGGATGTTCCGTAATAGTTACCAAAAACACAAGCATGTTCGAGGAAATCCCCGCTGTCTATCATGCTTTTAAATTCTTCTTCAGTAACAAAGAAGTAATGTTCACCATGGTTCTCTCCCGGTCGCATTGGGCGGGTTGTATGAGAGACAGAAACCTGAGTGTCATATAAAGGCTGTGTTTTTAACAGCGCTTGAATAAGACTTGATTTACCCGCACCGCTTGGAGCGGAAACAATATAAAGTGTTCCTTGGATCATGATGACTTTCTGAATTTGACTGGAGAATTAAGTATAAATACATGTTTAGGGAGCAAATCCCCCATATAGTATACACATACAATGAATGACATACAGTGCCCATGTTTAATACAGGGCCATTTTTTTCTTATTAAATTCTATTTTCTGAATATAGAAACAAGAGAAAAATTAAACTATGTCAATATTAACATAGAATTAAAGGCTCAGTGATAGGAATTACCTTTTATCACAATAGCGAAAAGAGATTATATTTTGAGATACCCCACAGAATCAAAAAGAACCGCTGTCGTTAAAACAGCGATTCGTTAATCTTGATTCTCGTAATTAAAGACAGGTAAGCCTAATTTATAACGAATTGCGAGAAGTCGAGCTGTTAACCCTGCAATTAGGGTAATGATGATAATGACGTCTCTTGGTAACGGTGTATAAAACAGTAATCCCATATAAAGCCACGCAGCACCAAAAGCGATACCGGCATAAATTTCTTTTTGGAAAACTAAAGGAATGGTATTACAAAGCATATCTCTTAATACGCCACCAAAAGCACCCGTAATCACCGCAGCAATAGCAGCAATAATTGGGCCATAGTCCATATCGAGTGCGATTTGCGCACCGATAATAGAGAAAACCATTAGACCAATGGCATCTAAGATAAGAAAGAGTCGCTGTAGGTGTTTCATCATGGGAGCAACCCACATGGTGATAACAGCAGCACATGCAACAGTGACGATATATTCAGGGTGTTTTACCCAACCCAGCGGGTAATGGCCGAGCAGAATGTCTCTGACAGAGCCACCACCAATGGCAGTTGCAGAGGCGATAATAATAACGCCAAAAACATCCATTTTACGACGACCAGCAGCAAGCGCACCGGTCATGGCTTCTGCAGTAATACCAATAATATAGAGAACACTAAGTAACATGATTTTCTAATTTTCTGACTATTTAGTGAGGGTAGAATAATTACCTTGCGAAAAAGTCTCGACTGAATTTTTTTAGTGCCAGGTAAAATTAATTAGTTTTTATAATGTGGAAATTTATTTCCCGATAAGGATAAATATGTCTTTTCAGGAACACCAGATTACGTTTGATAGCCGTCATCATCAGCTAACTAATATAAATGTTTGGACGCCAGATAGCCAGTGGTTAGTCTATGATGTACGTCCCAATGGGGGATCTTTTACAGGTCTAACCATAGAAAAAATTCATGCGAAAACAAAACAGCAACAGATCATTTACACAGCAACACAAGGGGCACATGCAGGGGTTGCGACAGTAAGCCCAACAGAGCCCGTGCGTTATGCCTTTATTCATGGGCCAGAAAACCCAGATAATGAATGGCATTATGACTTTCATCATCGTCGAGGTGTGATTGTTAATGAATCAGAAAATAATCGTGCATTTAATATCGACGCTTGTTCGTTGACATCACCTTATCAAGCCGGCGCATTACGTGGCGGTACACATGTTCACGTCTTTAGCCCTGACGGCACACGTTTAAGCTTTACCTACAATGATCATATTATGCATGAACTGGGGAGCGAATATGATCAACGTAATGTGGCTGTTGCTGTGCCACTAAAAGCGGTTAATGTCGCTAAAAAACATCCTCGTGAATATGACGGTGAATATTTTTGCACTGTAATAAGCCAAACTGTTGCTTATCCACAAAAGGGAAGCGACGAAATTAATAAAGCTTATGAAGAGTGTTGGGTTGGTACTCAAGGTTATATAAAGGCTGATGGTTCACAGCAGCGTTGGGCTATTGCATTTATCGGCGATACCATGAGTGAAAATGGTGATAAAGTCGCTGATATTTTCTTAGTGGATTTACCTGATGATAATCAGGCTTTCAGTGTTGAAGGTGATAAACCATTGGCAGGAACGGATACAACAATGCCCGCAGTGGCTAAAGGTATTCATCAAGTTCGCCTAACAAATACAGCAAATAGGAAGTATGCAGGTGTTTTAAATCAGCCTCGCCACTGGTTAAGAAGCTCGCCAAAAGGTGATGCGATTGCTTTCTTGATGAAAGATGATAACGGCATTGTGCAGTTATATACGGTATCACCGAGTACGAAAGAGATAAAACAAGTCACTTCGCAGGATTGGGATATTCAGTCTGCCTTTACGTGGAATAGTAACGGACAATATCTCACCTTTATTTGTGATAACAGCGTGATGCTATGTAATGTGAAAACGGGTGAGTTAACTCGATTAACAGAAAGAACAGCACAGGCACCAAGTAGTGATGCAGTCGTATTCTCTCCAAATGACCAATATATTGCATTTATGCGTGATATTGATGGTTATCGCCAAATATTTACAGTAGAGACTGGGTTGTAAAGTTTTATCGTATATAAATAAGGTATCTTAAATAATAAGATACCTTTTAATTTAATAAAAAACTAATAGTTTAAATATGAATTAAAATATTTGTTTATTTTGATTTGTTTTATTATTTTTTCTATTTTAATTTATTGTGCTAAATTACTAAGCTTTAGTAAGATAATAACTAGTAATATTTAAAAATAATTTATTATAAATGGAATGATATGTAAAAATGGAATTGAATTTATGCTGGTGGAATATGGGATTATCTCCACCAATAAGGTCAAGTAAGCAAATAGATATAGAAGATATTGGATTGGCAAAACAATATCTTAGAAAAATAATAAAAGAGAGAACGCTTGATATAGTTGCACTTTGTGAGATTTCTAAAAGAGAAAACATAGATTTCAAACAATTAGCTTGCGAATTAAACATGGAATATATCGATTTATCAGGAAAGATAGGGCGTATACTTATTGATATTTCTATAATGTACAATATGAATAAATTAGCATTTATCTCAAGTAAGTTTTTAACTAAACTTCAACCTGATAATAGAACAATAAGAGTGGGCGTCAGTGTTTCATTTAAAGATCTTGAAAATCAAAAAATGATCACATTCTTTTTATCACACTGGCCATCTGTACTAAGTGCTGATGAAAAAACTAGGCGTATAGCTGCCCAAGAGTTGAGAAATAGTATTGATAAGCTATTTGAAAATAAAGGAAAAGACACACAAATTATTTGTATGGGTGATTATAATACTGAACCTTATTCTGATGTGATGATTAATATATTATATGCAACAAGAGACTATCACATCATAAAAAAGAAAAGAGAATTATTATTTAATCCATTTTGGTATCTTTTGTCGGATAAGAAAACGAATAACTTAGGTACGTATTATTATAATTCAGCATCAATAAATCGATGGTATGTTTTTGATCAAATGATTTTCTCTTCTTCATTTTTATATGGGAAAGAAGACTGCTTTAAGTTAGATCTCGAACAGCTTGATTTCTATCGGATCTTAAATGATGCTAATCACTGCCTCGATGATATTTTCTTTAAAAAGTTTGATCATTATCCAATATTTTGTAGGGTTTCACATGAACGATGAAAATAATTTTTTTGAAAAGATAAAAGCTTCATTGGATAGAGCATCCTCTATTATTGATATAAAAAATAAAATAGAGAATAAAATAAATATAGTTATCGAAAAATTAGAAGTGATCACTAATAATAAAATTAAAGTATTATTTAAAGATAATCATCATTACAGTCCTAAATTTATTAATAGCGAAAGACTTATTTATATTGATAAATTAAATGCAAGTGATAAGTCTGGGTTTATATTATTTGGCTATAGTTTTAGTAAAATAAATGGTTTTCCTATTGAAATAGAAACCGAAATTGAATCTTTTTATGCGGAGAATATTGATGATTTACTGCATATTATTGTGAGTATTATTGATAAAGAATCGATAAGAATAATAATATTTGATAAAAAACCGGCATTGCTTTCACAATGCCGGTTTATCTACTAACAAGTATTTAGTAGAAATAATCTTAGATTGAAATTGCTTTATTATCTATTAAATTCAAAAGTCTCAGTGCTGCTCCGTTGGGTTTAATTTCGTTCCGCTCCCATTTTGATACACTCTCTTTTGTCATATTTAGTATTAAAGCAAGAGACGATTGCGAAATGTTATTTTGCTCGCGAATTCTTTTTATATCTTCACCACTCATTGGAGTCAGGTGAGCATATCTTTCTTTTAATTCTTTGGCTTTTATTCTGGCTGCAATTCGTCTAGCCGATTCTCCATCGGTTATTCCCGCAACTTCCATTTCTTGTGCAAATTTCAGCATTTCTTTCATTTTATCAGTCATGTTTAACCTCCGTTAAAAGGCCTAGTGCAATCATCTTATCTATTTTATTTTTAGTTGCACTGAAGAGATCTTTTGCCAGATCTTTATAGGATTCTAGCTCATCATCTGTAATTTCTTTCGCTTTTTTAGAACTTAAGTGAGATTTTTTCCATCCATCAGCAAAGAATAAATTACTTCCCTGTTTATAAAATATAATTGTTCTAATTCCACTACTCTTTCCTTTTCCTTGGATACAGATCCGTTTTTTGATAATCCCACCACCTAAGTCAGCTTCAAAGTGTCCTGCATATACTTCGTTGGCAATATCTATTAAATCAGCATCATTGATAGGTATTTTCTTGAAATTATTTTTGAACATCTTTGTTTTATAGATAACCATCACTTCCTCTGTGGTAGTTTTTACTATGGTAAATTTTACCACTGTAATTTTCTATGTAAATAAATCTTTTTTATGTCAATCCTATTAAAAATGAATAAAAAAACCGGCATTGCTTTCACAATGCCGGTTTCTGTTTTCTGAGGTTTACAACTTATTGTAAAACAGAAATATCCGCGACTTTTAAGAACAGTTCACGCAATTGGCTTAACATGGTTAAACGGTTGATACGAACAGCTTCGTCTTCATCCATTACCATGACTTTATCAAAGAAGTTATTGACCACATCACGTAATGAGGCAAGTTCAACTAATGCTTCTTGGTATTTGCGCTCTGCAAATAATGGTGCCAATTTATCTTGTAATACAGAAAGATTAGCTGCTAATTGAACTTCTTCTGGTGCTTTTAAGACGGAAGCTAAAACAGTGTCATTCAGTTTTACATCAGCGGATTTTGCTAAGATGTTAGAAACACGTTTATTGGCTTCTGCTAATGCAGAGGCTTCGTCTAATGTACGGAAGTAAGTTACTGCTTTAACGCGAGCATTGAAGTCAGCAGGTTGTGTTGGGCGACGTGCTAATACAGCTTGAATAGTATCAATGCTGTAACCCAGTTCTTGATACCAAGAACGGAAACGACCTAACATAAACTCAACCACATCACTGACCACATTTTTATTAGTCAGCTTGTCACCGTAAAGGCGAACCGCTTCTTGTGTCAGCTCTTCAATATCTAACGGTAAATCTTGCTCAACGATAATACGTAAAACACCCAGTGATGCACGACGTAGAGCAAATGGGTCTTTATCCCCTTTAGGATGTTGACCAATACCGAAAATACCCGCAAGTGTATCCATCTTCTCTGCAATAGCGAGGGCGCTAGCAACAGGATTAGAAGGTAATTCATCACCCGCGAAACGAGGCTGATATTGTTCTTTCAATGCAACCGCGACTTCTTCGGCTTCACCATCATGACGCGCATAATGCATACCCATAACACCTTGGGTATCTGTGAATTCGAACACCATATTGGTCATTAAGTCACATTTTGACAGTAAACCTGCACGGGTTGCTTTATTAACATCAGCACCCATTTTGCCAGCAATAAAGCCAGCTAATGCTTGAATACGGTCTGTTTTATCACGCAGTGTGCCTAAATCTTTCTGGAATAATACGGTTTCAAGGCGTGGTAAGTTATCTTCTAAACGTTGTTTACGGTCAGTTTTGAAGAAGAACTCAGCATCAGCTAAACGAGGACGCACTACTTTTTCGTTACCGCTAATGATCTGTTGTGGATCAGAAGATTCAATATTAGTGACAAAAATAAAGTTAGGTAATAATTTGCCTTGCTTGTCATAAACAGGGAAGTATTTTTGGTCACCTTTCATGGTATAAACCAGTGCTTCAGCGGGAACTTCAAGGAATTTTTCCTCAAATTTTGCTGTTAACACAACTGGCCATTCAACCAATGAAGTGACTTCTTCGACTAAGCTATCGCTTAAATCTGCGATACCGCCAAGTTTTTCAGCAGCAAGACGAGCATCATGAAGAATAATTGATTTACGTGTTTCGTAATCAGCAATAACTTTTCCGCGCTCATAAAGAATTTCAGGATACTGATCTGCATTATCAATAGTAAATTCAGCTTCACCCATAAAGCGGTGACCACGAATAACGCGATCGCTTTGGATACCTAAAATTTCACCATCAATAACGGTATCACCTAATAATAAGGTGACGGTATGAACAGGGCGTACAAAGTGAGTTTCTTTATCACCCCAGCGCATTAATTTTGGAATTGGTAATTTTGATAATGCATTGCTTACCATGCCAATCAGTAATTGGTTAACAGCTTCACCTTTTACTTCTGCACGATAAAATAACCATTCGCCTTTATCTGTTGATAAGCGCTCTGCTTGGTCAACAGTAATGCCATTACCTCTTGCCCAACCTTCAGCTGCTTTTGTCGGTTTACCGTCAGCGTCAAATGCTTGAGCAATCGCAGGACCACGTTTTTCAATGGTTCTATCTGCTTGTGATTTCGCCATATTAGCCACTTTAATGGCTAAACGGCGAGGCGCTGCAAACCAAGATACATCACCATGAGTGATATTTGCGTTATCCAGTTCAGCAGTAAAATTAGCAGCAAAAGATTCGGCTAAAGAACGAAGCGCTTTCGGCGGTAATTCTTCTGTGCCGATTTCCACGAGGAAAGTCTCAGTTGTCATGATAGCCTCTTACTTTTTACACATAGGGAAACCAAGCGCTTCACGAGAAGCATAATATGCTTCAGCAACCGCTTTGGTTAAAGTACGGATACGTAAAATATAACGCTGACGCTCTGTCACAGAGATAGCTTTACGTGCATCCAATAAGTTAAAGGTGTGTCCTGCTTTTAAAATACGTTCATAGGCAGGTAAAGGCAGAGGTTTTTCTAACTCTAACAACTCACGAGCTTCTTTTTCATATTGCTCAAAGCAAGAGAACAGGAAGTCTACGTCGGCGTATTCAAAGTTATAGGTTGATTGCTCAACTTCGTTTTGATGATAGATATCGCCATAGGTGGTTTTACCTAATGGACCATCACACCAAACTAAGTCATAAACGCTATCAACACCTTGAATATACATGGCAAGACGTTCTAAGCCGTAAGTGATTTCACCCGTAACAGGCTTGCATTCTAATCCACCGACTTGTTGGAAATAGGTAAACTGCGTCACTTCCATGCCGTTGAGCCAAACTTCCCAGCCTAAGCCCCAAGCACCTAAAGTTGGGTTTTCCCAGTTATCTTCCACAAAACGAATATCATGAATTGTTGGGTCTAAACCTAATTCTCTTAATGAACCAAGATAAAGTTCCTGAATATTATCAGGTGATGGCTTAATGATAACTTGGAATTGGTAATAGTGCTGTAAGCGGTTAGGGTTTTCACCGTAACGTCCATCTGTTGGACGACGAGAAGGCTGTACATAAGCCGCAGCGATAGGCTCTGGGCCTAATGCACGTAAACAAGTCATTGGGTGTGATGTGCCCGCACCCACTTCCATATCTAATGGTTGGACAATGGTACAGCCCTGGCGAGCCCAGTAATCCTGTAGTGTCAGGATAAGACCTTGAAAGGTTTTGGTATCAAACTTTTGCATGTTATATCCGCATGGCGATACATAGAATAAAAAGAAAGGTTTCAGTATACCTTCTAGACGAAAGATATACAGCAAGGAATGCGGGCAATTTTCCCTCGATCAAAAAAATAATCCCTTAATTGACTTTATGACTATGCTCAAAGAATTAGATTGAATTTTTTTTCACCTATTTACATGTATATTTATACAGTATATAAAATGGTACTATTACAAGTTATTGGTAACAAGGAATGAGAAAATGAATAAACAGCGTTGCGATTGGGTAACCAGTGATCCTGAATATTTGGCATATCATGATGATGAGTGGGGTAAACCTGAACGAGATAAATACAAGCTTTTCGAAATGATCTGTCTTGAAGGTCAACAAGCTGGGTTATCTTGGTATACCGTACTTAAGAAAAGAGAAGGTTACCGCCGCTGTTTTTTTAATTTTTCACCCGAAAAAATTGCCAAAATGACAGATAAGGATGTTGAAGCTTTATTGCAAGATCCCGCAATTATTCGTCATCAAGGAAAAATTAACGCCATTATTAATAACGCTCGTATTTTCATGGCAATGGAAGAACAAGGTGAAGATTTTAGTCAGTTTATTTGGCAATTTGTTGATAATAAACCCATTATTAATCAGTGGAGCGATATATCTCAAGTACCTGCATCTACTGAAATCTCGGATAAAATGGCAAAAACGTTAAAGAAAAAAGGCTTTAAATTTGTTGGTACAACAACGTGCTACGCATTTATGCAAGCCGTTGGTATGGTAAATGACCATATTCTCTCTTGCTTTTGTCGCCAAGAAGAGAATAAAAACGCCAATAAAAAGTAAAATATGAGTTGAGTTATCTTTAATCGAGAGTGTTATTGGCTTTATATTTCAATATTTAAAATCATATTAATATTACTATTCTATCATTTCGATTATAACTATTGATGCAGGTTAAAGCTCGCGGTATGGTATTTCTTAACGAGAAAGCAACATAGAAGATACCTGCAAAGATGACTCAACTATCACAATTTGGGCAAAAGTTTGCTCAGCACTCAGGCATTGCTCGCTTGATGCAAGACTTAAATGAAGGAATACGTACACCCGGTGCTGTGATGCTAGGGGGCGGAAATCCTGCTCATATTCCTGAAATGGATAACTATTTTCGTCAGTTGCTTAAAGAGATGACCGAAAATGGCTCATTAAGTGATGCGGTTTGTAACTATGATGGTCCGCAAGGCAAAGATGCCATGTTACAAGCGTTGGCGGCATGTTTAAAAGAGAAGCTAGGCTGGAATATTTCGGCAAAAAATATTGCACTAACTAATGGCAGCCAAAGTGCTTTTTTCTACCTATTTAATTTATTAGGTGGCACAACCAAAGATGGGAAGAAACGTAAAATTCTTTTCCCAATTGCCCCTGAATATATTGGTTATACTGATTCTGGATTAGAAGAAGATCTGTTTGTTGCGAATAAGCCAACAATAGAAATGTTGCCAAATGGACAATTTAAATATCATGTCGATTTTGCTCATCTTGAAATTGGTGATGACATTGCCGCTATTTGTGTTTCTAGACCAACCAATCCAACAGGTAATGTAATTACTGACGATGAAGTTGAAAAGCTAGAGGCTTTAGCTAAACGGCACAATATCCCTCTGATTATAGATAATGCTTACGGTGTTCCTTTTCCAGGTATTATTTTCACTCAAGCAACACCTCGTTGGAATGACAACACTATCCTTTGTATGAGTCTGTCTAAGTTAGGCCTACCGGGAGCACGTTGTGGCATTATTATCGCCAATGAAACGCTGATTTCAGCTATTACAAATGTTAACGGCATTATTAGTCTCGCACCCGGTGGAATTGGGCCTGCAATGGCATTAGAAATGCTAAAACGCGATGATTTAATGCGGTTATCTCAAGATGTGATAGGGCCTTTCTATCATCAACGAGTACTTGAAACTATTAATATTATCCGCCGCTACTTACCTGAAGAGCGTTGTCTTATTCATAAGCCGGAAGGTGCGATCTTTTTATGGCTTTGGTTTAAAGATTTACCTGTTTCTTGTGAAGAGCTTTACCGTCGTTTGAAAAAACGTGGTGTATTAATGGTGCCGGGACATTACTTCTTTCCGGGATTAGAAAATTCATGGGATCACGCTCATCAATGTATGCGGATGAATTACGTGCCTGAGCCTGAATTGATTGAGAAAGGAATAAAAATTCTGGCTGAAGAAATCGAGAACATCTATCAGCCAGTGAATATCTAATAAAAATGCCCCTTCAGCGAGAAGAAGGGGCAAAGACAATAACGAGGACTTTTGAGCATAAGTTTGACGGAAAGAAATTGATTACTAAAAATTTAGCAATCCGTCTCAATCTAAATTTCTTAGCACGAGAACTATTAAAACAGACATTTATAAAATCTATGGCTTAAATAAGAGCCATTCATTGCCTTAATTATCCCTCTGCTAAGCCAAATGTGGATTTTGATAACAAATTTGGTTCAACTATTTAATATATTTATTATTTTTACTACAAAGTCCATATAATAAGTGCCATTAATTGTGGTGTTATGATGCGTAAAAACATTGCTAAAGGATAAACTGTGGCATAGGAAAGCGCGGCAGCCCCACTTGAGCTATGAATTGAGTTTGCGAAGGCTAATGCAGGGGGATCGGTCATTGAACCAGCCAACATTCCGCAGAGGCTTAAATAATTAAGCTTAAAGAAGACTCTGGCAATCACACCGACAATCAATAACGGTAATAATGTAATCAAAATACCATAACCAATCCAACTCAAACCTTGACCATAAATTAATGTTTCGACAAATTCACCGCCAGAGTTTAGCCCTACCACAGCAAGAAACATGACAATACCCAACTCTCGTAATGCCAAGTTTGCACTTGGAGGCATAAACCAATAGAGCTTACCAAATGTACCAATACGTCCTAAAATTAAGGCAACAACAAGAGGACCACCAGCCAAACCTAATTTAAGAGCCACAGGAATACCGGGAATAAAAATAGGAATAGAGCCAAGTAGAACCCCTAAGCCGATACCAATAAAGACAGGAAGCATTTGGACTTGTTCTAATTTCTGACGGGCGTTACCTAACAGAACTGTAATGGCTTCAATAGATTCAGGGCGTCCAACAACATTAAGAATATCCCCGAATTGCAACATACTATTATTACTTGGAATAAGTTCGATACCTGCGCGGTTCAATCGAGTCACTACAACATCGTATTTTCTTTTAAGATCCAGATCTTTTAAACGTTTACTGAGCACGGAATCATTCGTTACAACGACTCGTACTGATTGAAGTAAATTTGTTGATGTTGAAAGTGAAGCATCGACCTCTTCACCAAGTATTAGGCGAACTTTATTGAGATCTTCTTTTGAACCGACAATATGGAGTAAATCCCCTAACTGAATAATTGTTGATGGCATCGGTACCATAATGTTATCTCCACGCTTTAAGCGGGAGCAGACGATGGCATCTTCATTGAGTAGAGGAATATCTTGCATTAATAAGCCATCTAAATTGGGGTTTTTAATCGCAATATTAATGGTATGTAGTGCATCTTTAGTGCTGTGTTGTTGGTTACTAAAGGCTTTTGCTTCTTCATCAATGTTGATTTTAAAGAACACACGAATAAGCCACATTACGAGTAGAATGCCACAGATACCCATAGGATAAGCCATGGCATAGCCCATTCCCATTTGTCCCACAGAAGTTGGGTCAACATGCAGATCTGTCAGTATTTGTTGCCCAGCACCTAAAGAAGGCGTGTTGGTAACAGCACCAGAAAAAATACCCAAAATAATAGGTAAAGGAACGTCAAATAGACGATAAATAGAAGCGGTTATGATTGAGCCAAGAAGAATAATTAAGATGGCGAAGGCGTTTAGTTTTAAGCCTGAAACACGTAGTGAGGAGAAAAAACCCGGACCGACTTGGATACCAATAGTATAAACAAAAAGAATAAGCCCAAATTCTTGAATAAAATGAAGAGTTTGTGCATTAAGCGAAAAGTTATAATGCTGAGCAAAGTGGCCAATAATAATTCCACCAAAAAGAACACCACCTATCCCTAGGCTGACTCGATAGATTTTGATATTGCCAATCCAAAGACCTAGAGCGCCTGCTAATGACAACATCACCATTGTTAATGCAATATCACTCATAGAAAAGATCCTGTACCCAAAAATAAAAATGAGAAAATTTGAGCTAAAACGATAAACCTATTTTGGCAAAGAATAATGAAAGTCGCTGTGTCTTATCGCACAGATCTAGCATATATAGAGATAAAACAAACAAGAAAGATAAATATAAAGCTAAAATGTTTATTTAAAATAATGAAGGTTGAATTTTAATATCATAGAAACATAATAATTAATAATATTATTATGCTTTTTAAAATTAGATAAAGTGAAACTTTTTCACGCGAGACTTATTTATTTAATAACTAAAAAATTAAGCTTTTTTATATCATCTTTCTCTTGTCCTGTAAGAGAAAACAGGTTTAACTATATGATAAAAAGCGTTGACTACGGATCTCGTTTTATAGGTGCCCTATGATATTCAGAACGACAAGTAAAAATTTAACATTAGTCACATTTTTGACGACATTACTGACAGGTTGCTCAAGTGTTATGACTCATGCTGGTCCGAATAAAGAACTTTATTCAGGGACAAAAAATAACATGACAATGCTAAAAGATGATGAAACTGGATGGGCAATGAAACCATTGGTTATTCTCGATCTTCCTTTTAGTGCCGTATTAGATACTTTATTATTACCTTATGATTATTATACTCAGGGTGATGATAAAAGTGATAATTCACCTAAAGAACGCATAAAAAGATTGGAAAGTACAACTGCGAATAATAATCATGAAAATAAGAATTAATATCAAATTAATGACTAAATAATAAATAAGTAATTATATTTAGTCATTATCTGTTTATTTGATTATTTATTTAGTACCGTTTCTTCTTTAGGTCCAAACATTTTATTCAAACTATTAAGCTCTTGCATTTCCTTGTCACATATTACTTTTTGTTCTGACAGAGGCGCTGTCATTATCTGCTTTTTGCTTTGCTCGAAGTTAGCCTTAATCTCCGGCATATTATGTTTTAGATCTTCTCTTTGAGAAATGTACTGAATAAATCTATCCGCTTCTTTAAAGTACACTCGGCAAGCATGAACTGTAGATGCTTGAGCTGGAAGTGTGGTTGACAATAAAAGTAATGCGACACCCCACCAACGTTGTTTCATTCTCTAAACTACCTACCTTATTTGACATAAGGGAATTATATAAAAAGCACACTAATTAGACGATAATAATTAAGAATAAATTTGTTATTTTTTTTCATTTTTTATGGGTAACGTAAAGAAAGCCATAGTAAAACGAAGATAGACAGGTAAGCTTGTTACAATAACGCTAAAATTCACCTCTTTTTATGATAAAAAAGTTAAAAATCAACCGTTTTGGTTGAAAACCATACGAACAGTCAGGAGATACTAAAAAAGTATTGACGGAGTGGGCTTCAGGCAGTAAGATGCACCTCGTTTTCGGCGAGTAGCGCAGCCTGGTAGCGCAACTGGTTTGGGACCAGTGGGTCGGAGGTTCGAATCCTCTCTCGCCGACCATATTAAGAAACCCCGCTTTTAAAGCGGGGTTTTGTCGTTTTAGCCTCACTAAAAATACCTCTCTGTTTTTTGCTCTCACCATAATAGTGCTTTCTCTCAATCATTTTACTTCTATCCCATCCATACCTTGCATTCGAAGTTCCTATTAAGTTTAAAAACAGAAATTCATGGAAATATTTTCCAAATCAAGAGAAATATTGGCTGGAAATGCAGTAGGTTTCGCTGATCTATAAAGTCATTTAGGCATTAAACTATTTTAGAAGTTTTTTAATAAACAGCCTAAAGACGTCTGTAAATTTTCTTCTAACGCCACTTTTTATGGGCGATAGAACTTCTGGTAATATTTAAAGAATATAAATTTTTCACTATGAAAGAATTAAAATCATTAATAACAGACTGAATTTCATGGTCTTATCTAGTTAAGTGATTTGCTAAGAGGTAAAAATTGATACTTTTCACTCTATTTGCTTGATTAAAACTAAAATCAGTATCCTCTAGTAAGATAATTATTTTTCTTCCATAACAGAATAAAGCGCCAAGTTCTTTGTTTCATTTCAAAATATTCGTTCAATATTTAAGCGGTTAATCACAAATTATGGCTTTTTTTAAAATAGTCATTTTACTTAAGGATTCCTTAATGTGTGGTTTTATTGACTAGATATTAGTCAGAGACTTATTTTTTTATTCTGAGTTTGTTCAATATTTGTTTCATTTGTGTTTATAACGAGTTCTTTTTACCTTCTAACACCTTATTGACGTAAGGGGATACAGTTGGTTAATTGAACAATGACAAAATAAAAAGGTATTCCGTTTTTAAACAGGAAACCAAAACACAACAGAACAATTTCGGAGAGTAATGATGAAAAGCTCCAAAAAACAGACAGGAATTTTGACCGCTACAATTGGATTGCTCGCATTAGCTGTTTCTGCGGGTGTGCAGGCAAAAACATTGGTGTATTGCTCTGAAGGCTCACCTGAAGGATTTAACCCTCAGTTATTTACCTCTGGAACAACCTATGACGCAAGTTCAGTGCCTATTTATGACCGTTTAGTTGAATTTAAACTGGGTACAACAGAAATCATTCCAGGCTTAGCTGAAAGTTGGGATGTGAGCGATGATGGTAAAGTGTATACCTTCCATTTACGTAAAGGCGTGAATTGGCATAATAGTAAAACTTTTAAGCCAACACGTGAATTTAATGCGGATGACGTGATGTACACGTTTATGCGTCAAATGGACCCGAAACATCCTTACCATAAAGTGTCTGGCGGAAGTTATGAATACTTCTCCGGAATGGATATGAACAACATGATCGAGAAAATCGAGAAGGTTGATGATCATACCGTTCGTTTTGTTTTAACGCGTTCAGAAGCCCCTTTTATTGCTGATATGGCAATGGACTTTGCTTCTATATTATCCGCTGAATATGCGGATAACATGATGAAAGCAGGTACACCTGAAAAAGTGGACTTAGATCCTATCGGTACAGGGCCTTTCCAATTACAGCAATATCAAAAAGACTCTCGTATTCTTTATAAAGCGAATGACCAATATTGGGGTAAAAAACCAGATATTGACCGTTTAGTCTTCTCTATTACACCTGATGCCTCTGTACGATATGCAAAACTGCAAAAAGGTGAGTGTCAGGCAATGCCTTTCCCAAATCCTGCTGATATTGCGAAGATGAAACAAAATAGCGATATCAATCTATTAGAACAACCGGGCTTAAACGTGGGTTATATCTCTTTTAACGTTGAGAAAAAACCACTGGATAACCAAAAGGTTCGCCAAGCATTAAGTATGGCGGTGAATAAAGACGCCATTATTGAAGCTGTTTATCAAGGCGCAGGCCAGAAAGCGAAAAACCTCATTCCTCCTACAATGTGGGGTTATAACGACGATATCGTCGATTACGAATATAACCCTGAAAAAGCCAAAGCGCTGCTAAAAGAAGCGGGTCTTGCAGATGGCTTTACTATCGATTTATGGGCAATGCCAGTACAGCGTCCTTATAATCCAAATGCCCGCCGTATGGCTGAAATGGTACAAGCGGACTGGGAAAAAATTGGTGTTAAAACCAAGATTGTAAGTTACGAGTGGGGCGAATATCTCAAACGTGCTAAATCTGGTGAACACCAAGCAGTGATGATGGGTTGGACGGGGGATAATGGGGACCCAGATAACTTCTTTGCTACGCTATTTAGTTGTGCCGCAAAAGAGCAAGGATCGAACTATTCAAAATGGTGCTATAAGCCATTTGAAGATCTGATCCAACCTGCTCGAGTTGCAGCCGATCACGACAAGCGTGTTGAACTCTACAAACAAGCTCAAGTGGTTATGCATGATCAAGCACCTGCACTGATTATTGCTCACTCGACCGTTTATGAGCCTGTGAGTAAAAAAGTAGAAAACTATGTGGTTGATCCGTTAGGCAAACATCACTTCGAGAATGTCTCTCTTAAATAATAGCAATACCTAATCGTTGGATTGCCTTAAGTACGGTGTCTTTCTTTATGAAAGGCACCGCTATTCAATAATAACGAATACATTCAGTACACTGTGGGCGCAGGGGACTTTCCCCTGATTTATCAGCGCTATCTTTTAGCTGATGTTTGAAAAGAGAATTAGGATATGCTGCAATTTATCCTTCAACGTTTGGGACTTGTGATCCCTACGTTTATCGGAATTACATTACTGACGTTTATCTTCGTCCATCTTATTCCCGGTGATCCGGTAATGATTATGGCGGGTGAACGTGGCCTTTCTCCAGAGCGTCATGCTTATTTAATGGCAGAGTTGGGGCTGGATAAGCCTTTATGGCAACAATATATCAATTACCTAAATGGTATTTTCCATGGTGATTTGGGTATCTCATTAAAAAGTCGCATTCCTGTATGGGATGAATTTTTACCTCGCTTTAAAGCCACTTTAGAACTTGGCGTTTGCGCCATGATTTTTGCGGTTTCAGTTGGGATCCCAGTTGGTGTTTTAGCTGCGGTAAAACGTGGGTCTATCTTTGATCATACTGCGATTAGTGTGTCATTAGCAGGTTACTCCATGCCAATTTTCTGGTGGGGGATCATGTTAATCATGTTAGTGTCTGTAAAATTAGACCTAACACCTGTCTCTGGACGTCTTGCTGATAGCGTCTTTTTAGATGACAGTAATCCACTTACTGGATTTATGCTGATTGATACCTTTATTTGGGGTGAGGAAGGGGATTTCTTAGATGCCGTTCATCACATCATTTTGCCTGCCATTGTATTAGGAACCATTCCTTTAGCCGTTATCGTGCGTATGACGCGCTCTTCAATGCTTGAAGTATTAGGCGAAGATTATATTCGTACTGCAAGAGCAAAAGGTTTAAGCCGTGCTCGCGTCATTCTTATCCACGCATTACGTAATGCGATGTTGCCTGTTGTCACCGTTATTGGATTACAAGTCGGGACAATGCTGGCTGGCGCAATCTTAACAGAAACCATTTTCTCATGGCCGGGATTAGGACGCTGGTTGATTGATGCCTTACAGCGACGTGACTATCCCGTTGTTCAAGGTGGTGTGCTTTTAATTGCAACGATGATTATCTTCGTCAATCTGTTGGTTGATGTTCTTTATGGCATTGTAAATCCTCGTATTCGCCATAAAAAATAAGGAATGCATAAATGACTGAAAATAAAGTAACACCGGTCATCAGTGCACCGGCTCCCATGACGCCCTTCCAAGAATTTTGGCACTACTTTAAACAAAATAAAGGTGCCGTTGTTGGGTTAATCTATATTGTAATTATGTTGCTTATCGCATCACTTGCAGGTTTTCTTGCACCTCATGCCCCTAATGAGCAATTTCGAGATTTCTTATTGGCACCTCCTGTTTGGCAAGAAGGCGGAAGCTGGCAATTTATTCTAGGTACAGATGATGTTGGCCGCGATATTCTTTCTCGCTTAATGTTTGGTGCTCGCCTTTCATTATTAGTGGGCTGTATCGTTGTTGTGCTATCACTTATCTTAGGAATTATTCTAGGGTTAGCTGCGGGTTATTTCGGTGGTCTTGTAGATATCGGCATTATGCGTGTTGTCGACATCATGCTGGCATTACCAAGTTTATTATTGGCGTTAGTATTGGTCGCTATTTTTGGTCCCTCTATTGTTAATGCTTCTATCGCATTAACTTTTGTTGCCTTACCGCATTATGTTCGATTGACTCGTGCTGCTGTTTTAATTGAAGTTAACCGTGACTATGTGATTGCCTCTCGTGTTGCAGGCGCAGGTTCAATGCGTCAAATGTTTATCAATATCTTACCTAACTGCCTTGCGCCTTTAATTGTTCAAGCCTCTTTAGGTTTTTCTAATGCAATCTTAGATATGGCGGCATTGGGCTTTTTAGGTATGGGCGCGCAACCACCAACTCCTGAATGGGGAACCATGTTATCTGATGTGTTGCAGTTTACACAAAGCGCATGGTGGGTTGTGACGTTTCCTGGTCTGGCGATTTTGTTTACCGTATTAGCCTTTAACTTAATGGGTGATGGTTTACGAGATGCGCTTGATCCGAAATTAAAGCAGTAACGGAGTAAGAACATGGCATTACTAAATATTAATCAACTATCTGTTCACTTTGGTGATGAAGATACTCCGTTTAAAGCGGTAGACCGAATTAGCTATCAAGTTGAAGAAGGGCAAGTGGTCGGCATTGTAGGAGAATCTGGTTCGGGTAAATCTGTTAGCTCGTTGGCGATTATGGGGCTTATTGATTTTCCGGGACGAGTGAGTGCACAAGAGCTCTATTTTGATGGTAGAGATCTTATGAAAATCTCTGAATCAGAACGACGCAATTTGGTTGGTGCTGATGTTGCGATGATTTTCCAAGATCCAATGACAAGCTTGAATCCTTGCTTTACGGTTGGCTATCAAATTATGGAAGCGTTAAAAGTCCATCAGGGTGGAAGCCGTAAAACACGTAAACAACGTGCTATCGATCTCTTAACGCTGGTGGGTATCCCTGATCCGGCTTCTCGCTTAGATGTTTATCCACACCAGCTTTCAGGGGGAATGAGTCAGCGTGTTATGATCGCAATGGCGATCGCTTGTCGCCCTAAATTATTGATTGCTGATGAACCGACCACTGCGCTGGATGTGACTATTCAGGCACAAATCATAGAGCTTTTGCTCGACTTACAAAAACAAGAAAATATGGCACTGGTGTTGATCACTCATGATCTCGCATTAGTGGCAGAAGCTGCAGACACTATTATTGTGATGTATGCGGGGCAAGTCGTGGAATCTGGAAAAGCATCAGAAATTTTTAAAGCGCCTCGCCATCCTTACACTCAAGCATTATTAAGAGCACTCCCAGAGTTCGCGAGTAATAAAGCACGATTAGCATCACTACCGGGCGTTGTACCGGGACGTTATGATCGACCAACAGGTTGTTTACTCAATCCACGTTGCCCATATGCTCATGATGAATGTTATAAGATTGAGCCTGAATTAAAAGAACTTGGAACGCATCGTGTGAAATGTCATACACCGTTAGATAATGCAGGGAGACCAACTCATGGCTGAAGTTAATCCAAATGTATTAACTCCCTTATTAAAAGCTGTCAATTTAGCAAAATATTACAGCGTGAAAGGCGGGCTTTTCTCAAAAGAGAGAACAGTTAAGGCCCTTGACGGTGTCTCTTTTGAATTAGAGCGGGGTAAAACCTTGGCAGTTGTTGGTGAATCCGGGTGTGGTAAATCTACATTAGGTCGATTATTAACGATGATTGAGATCCCTACTTCCGGTGAGCTTTCTTATCGTGGGCAAAATTTGCTAATTAAAGATAAATCGGCTGAGAAGTTACGTCGTCAGAAGATCCAAATTGTGTTTCAAAATCCTTATGGATCATTGAACCCGCGTAAAAAAGTGGGACAAATTTTAGAAGAGCCTCTATTGATCAATACAACACTGAATGCTTCTGAGCGTAAAGAAAAAGTATTATCAATGATGGCTAAAGTTGGATTAAAAACAGAACATTATAGCCGATACCCACATATGTTTTCTGGTGGTCAACGTCAGCGTATTGCTATTGCGCGTGGCTTGATGCTTGATCCAGATATTGTGGTAGCGGATGAACCGGTTTCTGCACTGGATGTATCAGTTCGTGCTCAAGTACTGAATTTAATGATGGATCTGCAACAAGATATGGGGCTCTCTTATGTTTTTATTTCCCATGATCTTTCGGTTGTTGAGCATATCGCCGATGAAGTTATTGTAATGTATTTAGGGCGTTGTGTAGAAAAAGGAACAAAAGCACAAATTTTTGAAAATCCACAGCACCCTTATACGCAGGCATTATTATCAGCAACACCAAGATTGACACCTGAATTAAGACGAGAGCGCATTAAATTAACGGGCGAATTGCCAAGCCCATTAAATCCACCACCGGGTTGTGCTTTCGCTGCTCGTTGTCGTCGTGCATTTGGACCATGTAGTCAATTACAGCCAACATTAAAAGAGTATGACGGTCAGCTTATTGCTTGTTTTGCCGTGGAGCAAGATAACGCAATAGTTTAAATAAACTCATCT
Source organism: Proteus vulgaris (assembly GCF_016647575.1). Taxonomy (GTDB): domain Bacteria; phylum Pseudomonadota; class Gammaproteobacteria; order Enterobacterales; family Enterobacteriaceae; genus Proteus; species Proteus mirabilis_B. The sequence continues at coordinate 3,824,345 of NZ_CP032663.1, read as the reverse complement.
CATTAAATAAGAGCAATATATTGATTTATATTGTTCTTATTTTTTCATTAATAATATTTAATTAATCTTAACTAAATAATCTAATAATGATTTGATAGATATCAAATATTATATTTATGTGAATTTTTTAAAATATAAACTTCAACAATATTAAAGATAAATAATATTTTCCATTAAGAAATATACTGTGCTTAGAATTGTGCTTTAACTCTGGATTAAGGGTTTAATAGTGTTTAATTTTATATGCCCTGGTGTTTTTTAGTGAATTGTATCTTTTCATTAATATAAAGTAGATTTGTTGTAAATAACAAAGAGAGTAAGATTTTATTTTTATTTTACTATTTTTATATTATAACTATACTCAAATAATAATAATTATATATTTATCTACTTTCATTTTAATGGATAGGCGCTTTTTATAACGTTATTTTCTTTATTGAGAGTGATACATAATCACAAAAATACAGTATAATCACTCTGATCAGACATGTATATTGGAAATAGCAACGATGAAACCTCATCTTAAACATTCATTAACAATAAAACAGATGGCCGCTGTTGCGGGCGTTACGTTGGTGACTATTGCTATTTTTATCAGTATTCAACTTGTTTATTTGATAGATCAACGTCGTGAAGATTATCAAAATCAGCTTTTTAATGCCGGTGTAAGTATCCAGCAACCACTCGCTGATGCATTGTTACGGTCAGATTTGAACGATGCTAAACAACAGATAGTTGCACTAAAAGCAACGGGGATTTTGGGTAAAGCGATTGTCATGCAACCCGAGAATGTGCAAGTAATGAATTTAGATTTTGCACCCAAAAAAGAAGTCTCTGAATTTTCAAGTTGGCTTTTTGGTATTCCCGTTGAAGCTGTTATTCCTTTACAGCCATTAGGTATTACTTCAACAGATGATAAGTCCTATAGTGGTCATCTCATTTTACAGGCTGACACAAACCGTTTTTATCGTTTTGCCAGTAATACTGTCGCATTGATGCTAACAACATATCTGTTGATGGGGCTTATTCTGACGGTTGCTATTAGTTGGTGTATTAATCGTATTGTTGTAAAACCTTTACGCCAAATCGCCGTCACCCTCAATAAAGATAGCCAAGTTTCAGCGTTATCTTGTCCAAAATCACATTGTGATGATGAGATTGGTTTGCTGGTTAAAGGATATAATCATCAAAAATCTGATCAAAAATTGCCGAAGGTCTGAACCTTCTTACGCCATAATGAGTCTAATCACTATAGTGATTTCATTTCATGTTTCTGTGGTGATAAAGAATGATAATACAAAAAATAGACATCCAACATCTAACATGTCTTTTGGCACTTATTGTTAAACCTCATAAGTGGTTTAATACCAAGGATTAATACAACAGAGGTTCACATGCAGGGTGTAATGACACGAATTTTATTGGGAAGCGTTATGTTCGGCGCTGTTGTTTGCCAAGTTCAAGCAGAGGCTTTACAGCCTGATCCGGCTTGGCAAGAAGGGCGACTAGCAAATGGCTTTCAGTGGCAAATCTTACAAACACCGCAACGTCCAAATGATAGAATACAGATCCGTTTATTAGTCAATACGGGGTCTTTATCGGAAAAAAGCAGTGAAACGGGTTTTTCATCCTTGGTGTCCAAACTCAACGTTTTGGAAAATACAGGTTTAACGCCAGAAAAACGCGATAATCTATGGAAAAATGCGTTAGATCCTGACTATCCGTTGCCTCCAATGATCGTTTCATACGATTTTACTGTTTATAATCTAAGTTTACCGAACAACCAGCCTGAGTTGTTAAAGGATGCGTTTGCATTATTAGCAGGTATTGCTAAACCTGCACAATACACAGAAAATGCGGTTCGTAACGCAGTTCAATCACCGCTTCCGATTGCAACATTTCCTCTTAATATTGAAGATCCTATCTGGCGCTCACGCCTTGAAGGCTCTAATTTAAAAGGCCACAATCCAGGTAAACCCGTTAATCAATCTGTAAATACCAAAGAGTTGTCGGATTACCAACAGCGTTGGTATACCCCAGATATGATGACGCTTTATGTTGCAGGTAATGTTGATAACCGTGTATTGACTGAAAGTATTAATCAGGCTTTTTCATCTCTATCAGGAAAGCGTGTAACGCCAGTTCCAGTGCCTGTTCTTGCTGATATGAAACCTGAAACGTTATATGTGCAAGAGCCTATGCGTGCAAAAGACCAGATTGCTTTAATTTGGGATTTAGATTGGTCGCCAGTAAAAGACTCTGACACGTTAAATAAATATTGGTTAAGTGATTTAGCTCGTGAAGTAATTTTTGTACATTTAGGTCGTAGTCTTGAACAACGCAAAGAAAACGACAGCACTCAAATTAACATTGATTGCCGAGTACAATATCAGCGTGCAAGTTGCTCTTTAAATCTTGATACTGCTACAGCACACATTCCTGCATTAGCATCATGGGTAGGAGAAGAATTGGGCCGCTTGCGTAACCAAGGTATCAGCGACGAACTATACCAAGAGTTACAACAAGAGAAACAACTTCAATTAACTCAATTATTTGCGCGTTATGCAAAAACCAGTACGGCTATTTTAATTAATCAGCGCTTGTTATCGCAACAAAGCAATATTATTGATATTCCACCTGAACAATATCAGCGTTTACGCCAAGCATTTTTAGCTGGCTTAACAAAAGAGACCTTAAATCAGGAGCTTTCAAGAGTTTTATCTGAAGATATTGCTTTTGTACTAACGCAAAGTGGTGAAACGCCAACTGTAAATCTAGGTGAGTTGCGTATTCAATTTGAAAAGCAAGTTCATCCAGAAACGGCAAATACACCGGCTCCTGTTGCAACTAATGCTACACCAAATAAAGCAGTTGAAACCCCAGCGGCGGAAACAACACCGACGAAGAAATCGTAGTAGAACAGAAATAGGCTGATATTGAAAATATATCAGCCATAAAGCAAACAAAAAGCCAAAAGTGTTATCGATACACTTTTGGCTTTTTATTTGTTTGATCTTAAAGACGTTTAAACGCTTCTTTAATAATAGCTATCAAATCTTCACGGCTATTTCTCTGGGTTGTAAAACCTGCAATAGCAATCTGTTTTTCAGGTAAATAATAAGCTACCGAGCCCCAGTAACCAAGGTGATAGTAAAGTGTGCCTAGGCTAGTTTCTTCAGCCATTAAACCTAAACGGTAATTTGCAGCACCAGTATGCGAGCCTTGCCATTTCATCTCTTTCAAGGTTGAGGGATGTAAGTAAACTCTATCTTCGAAGAGATCAGCTGTAAATTCAGCTAATTCAAGGGTTGTCATCACAAGTCCGCCGCCGCCAAAAGCGTCCATTGAAGGATCAATATGAGTACCTTCATGCTCACCTGTAAATTGTCTAGCGCGCGCTTTAGGGGGCTTAGGTTGTAGCTCCAAACCTTCCCACCATGTTTGTGGTAAATTTAAGTCTTGAAAATGCAATAATTCACGAACGGCGATGGCCATATTTTTTCTCATAAACTGAGAAAGAATATCACCTAACAAAATGTAGCCTGTATCTGAATAAATAAAGCGTTTTCCTGCTGGGATAATGGGAAAACCTTGTTGAGCATAGCGTGCTATTTGCTCTTCTCGTGTCCATTTATGAGAGGGATCTTTAATCACCTCTTCAAGGTAAGCTTCATTTGCATGATCGAATAAACCACTACTGTGGCTTAATAAATGACGTAGTGTAATGGTTTTGAGATCATACCCTAGCTCTAATAATGTCTGTTGATAATTAGCACTTAAATACTTAGTTATGTCATCATCAAGGGATAGAGCATCTTGTTCCCATAAACGTAAAAAAGCGGCAGCAAGAAAGGTTTTTGTATTACTAGCGATTCGAAAAGGCGTATCTACAGTTAATTTTTTCTGGGTACTTTCGTCAGCAAATCCGTGTGCCATACCAAAGGGGTATTGAATACCAGCACCTGTGATATAGATAGCACTTGCTGAAGGTAAGGCATGAAAAGCATCAGTCATTGATTGAACCATAGTTACTTCCTTATCTGTCAGGAAAATAAATCAGCAAAAAGGGTGTACTTGGCACCCTTTATTTATATTGCAGAACTCTTTATTTACTTTTTGTTGCTGCTCGTAATTCTGTTACTGTTTTACCGCCTATTCCCCAGTTGTCTGTTTCAACTTCATCAATTACCACAACAGTGGTTGCTGGGTTTTTGCCTAATACATCAACTAAAAGTTGTGTCGCACCTGCAATAAGTTGCTCTTTTTGCTCTGCGGTTGCACCTTCGCGTGTAATTTTAATATTAACGTATGGCATTGTTTTTCCTTATTACGTTATTTATAGGCGGTTAATGCAGGGAATTAACCATCTAGTTTTATCATAAAGTTAAGATGTTGATTGCGTTTCAGCCAACTGTTCTTTACGCATATTTGGGCCATCAGTAGCGATCCACGCGGCACAAAAGAGCGTTAATCGGGCAAAAAAGTAGAAAAAAGCCATTAAACCTATCACTGAACCAAAAGCAGCACCTGATGGTGAGCTTGCAATTTTGGGTAGCATCCATGTCATTACCGATTTCAATATTTCAAAACCAATGGCAGCGATAAGAGTGCCTTTAATAAGTGAAATACGCTTTGGTTGGTGGCGAGGTAGGATCCACAATATCCATAAAAATAGTAAATAGTTTGCAGTAATAGAAATGGTTAAGCCGATTGTTGTCCATGCGGGGGTTAGCCATTCAATACCGTCTAATCCCAATGTATGAACAATCATCCTTTGGGCCGAACCTGCCACTGAAGTAAGCGTAATCGTGACAATTAACGCAAAAAGTAAGCCAATTAGCGCTAAAAAGTCACGAAAATAGCGGAAATAGATTTTTTCTTGCTCTTCTTTATTTCTTTCCCATACGGGGCGAGATTGCGCCAAAATGGCTTGGCGTAAATTACCCACCCAATTGACACCAGAATAAAGTGCAATCGCTAAACCGGTTAAACCAACCGTTGTACGCTGGCGAACTGCGGTATCAATACTCTGTTGAACTGTGGATGCAAGCGTTGGATCATCAATACTATTTGCAACACCTGTAATTAATTTAGCGAGTAAATCTGGGTTTGAGGCTAAAACGAAACCCGCACAAGCAAAGGAGAGCATTAATACAGGGATTAATGATAAAAATGAAAAATAGGTAATAGCGGCACCAAACTGATTTCCCATTCTGTCAGTAAAGCGTTCGGCGGTGCGAATTAGATGTGCAATAAAAGGAATGTTAGTAATAAAATTACTGATTTTTATCCCAACACCAATGGCTTTTTTTCCGCCGTGAAGCCCTTTTTCCAGCCCTTTCTTGAGTGGCTGAGTCAGTTGAGTTTTTTCATTTTCTGTTTTGGGTTGATGCTCTTCTGACATATATCCTCTTTAATTAGATCTGTCCATTTTTAATAACTGAGTGTCACTACTATAGTTTTCATTCAAAAATATCATAGCTTAATTTCTATTACACACCTTATGCTTATTGTAATTAGCCACTGATTTAGGAGATGTATTTGTTTGTTCTGGCTTAAGTGTAGATGATGCACTATCAAAAGGCGTAGATAATCTTGTACTTAATAAAGAATAAAAAACCAATACAGCAATTCTGAAATTAAGTTTAGTTTAATAAGAGAATGGCTACTCACTTATTGTTTTATTCTGTATTTCACAGTCAAATAAGGAGTAGGCATTAATTACTGATGACAACTACTTTGTCAGTAGATTTAATTCTGCTTCAATTGCTTTTAAATCTGCCTTTTCTTCAGCCAGTTTTCTTTCTTGCTTAGCAATTTTGTCTACATCACCTTTAAGTTGTGCTTCTTTTAATTCAAGTTCGCGCTCTTTAACATCAAGTTGTTTTTCGCGTAATTCAAGGCGTGTATTTTCAACCACTTTTTCAGGTGTGCAATAGCGTTCAACATTTTGCAATGCTCGCTCTAAACCTTGGATACGATATTGATTACCATGTGCTTTTGCATATTCCATCTGTTTTTGGATATTCTGTTTTTTTATCTCACAGCCATTGGCTGGTCTATCTGCATAAGCATTGTTTGCGAGTAAACTTAAAGTTATGGCTGTAAAAAGTAATTTTTTCATCTTTATACCCTATTTAAACTTAAGTGAAATATAGACTTATCATAACGGCTGAATGCTAAGACACAACGTTTCTTTCGCTTTCAATGAAGAAGTTCGGCTTTTTCTGATACACTGAGTTTAATCACGATTTCAGAGTAAATTAATTACTAAGCTATACTTATTTCTAACGGAAGATAAAGAATGCTGAGCTATCGCCATAGTTTCCATGCTGGCAACCACGCCGATGTTTTAAAACATATTGTTCAAACACTCATCATTGAGTCTTTAAAAGAGAAAGAGAAACCTTTTCTTTATCTTGATACTCATGCTGGCGCTGGACGTTATCAATTAACCAATGCTCACGCGACTCGTACTGGCGAATATTTAGAGGGGATCGCACGCTTATGGCAACAAGAAGAGGTGCCTGAGCTTATTTTGCCTTACCTCGAAGCGGTTGGAGAATTAAACGCAAGCGGAGAATTGCGTTATTACCCAGGATCTCCTTTATTAGCGGGTAAATTACTAAGAGAACAAGATTCCTTAGTACTAACAGAATTACATCCAACGGATTTTCCTTTATTACGTACTGAATTCTCTCGTGACGAGCGAGCTAGAGTTTCTCGTGAAGATGGGTTTGGTCAATTGAAATCTAAGTTACCGCCTTCAAGCCGTCGCGGATTCGCATTAATTGATCCTCCTTATGAACTTAAACAAGACTATTCTGCTGTTGTTAAAGGTGTTGTTGACGGTCATAAACGTTTTGCGACAGGAACTTATGCGATTTGGTATCCAGTTGTTCATCGTCAGCAAATTAAACGTATGTTAAAAGAGCTTGAAGCAACAGGGATCCGTAAGATTTTACAAATCGAATTAGCAGTAAAACCCGATAGTGATCAACTTGGAATGACGGCATCAGGCATGATTGTGATTAATCCACCTTGGAAATTAGAATCACAAATGAAATCAATACTCCCGTGGTTACATAAAACTTTAGTTCCTGAGGGTATTGGGCATACATTAGTTGAGTGGGTTGTACCAGAATAAGCATCTTTATTATTGTTTTTGCCTATTACTGTAAAAGCTAAAATCTGACGTGCTATGTTTTAAATTTTGTCATAATAGACATCATGATATGAAAGACTTAGCCTGTGAGTTACCTATTTTTCTACAGATAAATGGATCAGAGAAATGACGAGCAAACATTACGATTATATCGCCATCGGTGGCGGTAGTGGCGGTATTGCATCAATTAATAGAGCAGCAATGTATGGTCAAAAATGTGCATTAATTGAAGCGAAAGCATTAGGTGGCACTTGTGTAAACGTGGGCTGTGTACCTAAAAAAGTGATGTGGCATGCAGCGCAAATTGCCGAAGCTATTCATCAATACGGCCCTGATTATGGTTTTGATACCACAGTGAACCGTTTTGATTGGGATACTCTCATCAGTAGCCGTTCTGCTTATATTGACCGTATTCATCAATCTTATGACCGTGTCTTAGGCAATAACAAAGTTGATGTTATCCAAGGGTTTGCTCGTTTTGTTGATGCCAATACTATTGAAGTGAATGGTGAGAAGATCACTGCTGATAATATTCTGATTGCAACAGGGGGGCGTCCTGTTCAACCTAATATTCCGGGCGCTGAGTATGGTATTAATTCTGATGGCTTCTTTGAATTAAAAGCCTTACCAAAACGCGTTGCAGTTGTTGGTGCCGGTTATATTGCTGTTGAACTTGCAGGTGTGTTAAATGCTCTAGGTAGCGAAACACATCTATTTGTACGTAAACATGCACCACTGCGTAATTTCGATCCATTAATCGTTGAAACACTGTTAGAAGTGATGGAAACCGAAGGGCCTAAGTTACATACACATGCTATTCCTAAAGCTGTGATTAAAAATGCAGATGGAAGTTTAACGCTACAACTAGAAAACGGCACAGAGCAGACAGTTGATACCTTAATCTGGGCAATTGGTCGTGAACCTGCAACAGATAACCTGAATCTGGCAGTAACGGGCGTTGAGTTAAATGAAAAAGGCTATATCAAAGTCGATAAATTCCAAAATACCAATGTAAAAGGAATTTATGCTGTTGGCGATAATACAGGGGCGGTTGAATTAACGCCTGTTGCTGTTGCTGCAGGGCGTCGTTTGTCAGAGCGTTTATTTAACAACAAACCTAACGAACACTTAGACTATTCAAATATCCCAACCGTTGTATTTAGTCATCCTGCTATTGGTACTGTTGGTTTAACAGAGCCTCAAGCAGTTGAGCAATACGGTGCTGATCAAGTCAAAGTATACAAATCATCTTTCACAGCAATGTATAGTGCTGTGACTCGTCATCGTCAACCATGTCGTATGAAGTTGGTTTGTGTTGGTGCAGACGAAAAAATCGTGGGTATTCACGGTATTGGTTTTGGTATGGATGAAATGCTACAAGGTTTTGCGGTTGCACTGAAAATGGGCGCAACGAAGAAAGACTTTGATGATACTGTGGCAATCCACCCAACTGCAGCAGAAGAATTTGTTACGATGAGATAAGCTATTTCCATTTATATCGCTTAAGCTTATTTTCATTATTACGTAAAAAGCTAGAGTTAACTCTCTGGCTTTTTTTATTGTAAATTTGTACTGATCCCCGTTTTGTTTCGAACTCAAACATCTTCTTTTCTACGTATTTTCCAAAAAGCATATTCGTCTACAAACTAACCAATAAACCAGTCAGTAAGTAAAATCACTTATTTTGTAAAAAAAAGGTTATTACCTAGCCGATATCCTCTTTTTATTTTATGCATTTGTGCGATGAGTTTTGCTTATTTTGTAAACAAATATTGACAGGTTTACAGACTAATTTGTATCGAAATGTTAATTAAATAAACAATTATATTTTTTATTAACAATTTGAGGTTTGATAATTATATCTTTATTTATCATAAAGTAATGGTTATTTGCTCAGGGAGGGAATGTCTCTAAATGATGTTTTTTTATGAGAAAAAGCGATTGAAGTAACCATATTTTATCTATGGATATTGTTGTTGAGGGAAATGGTTAACAAATAATTATAATTATTAACAATGTAATGAACTATGATAATATCCACTTTTAAAGATACAAATTAATAACATTATAAATATAAATGGTAAATCCATTACTGAGGTAGAAGATGAAAATTTCAAGGAGAAAGCTGCTTTTAGGTGTTGGTGCTGCGGGCGTTTTAGCTGGTGGTGCTGCGTTAGTTCCAATGGTTCGCCGTGATGGCAAATTCGTTGAAACTAAATCTAGAGTATCATTTGTCGAAGGTACAGAGGGTGCTCTGCCTAAAGAGTCTGATGCAGTGATTATCGGTGCTGGTATCCAAGGTATCATGACCGCTATCAACCTTGCAGAACGTGGCATGAGTGTCACTATTTTAGAAAAAGGCGAGATTGGCGGTGAACAATCGGGCCGAGCATACAGCCAAATTATTAGTTATCAGACATCACCAGAAATTTTCCCATTACATCATTACGGGAAAATCTTATGGCGTGGAATGAACGAGAAAATTGGTGCTGATACCAGTTATCGTACACAAGGTCGAGTAGAAGCCCTTGCTGATGAAAAAGCGTTTGATAAAGCTCAAGCGTGGATCAAAACAGCAAAAGAAACGGCTGGATTTGATACACCATTAAATACTCGCATTATTAAAGGTGAAGAGCTATCAAACCGTCTTGTTGGTGCGCAAACACCATGGACTGTAGCCGCTTTTGAAGAAGACTCAGGTTCTGTTGATCCAGAAACGGGAACTCCTGCATTAGCTCGCTACGCTAAGCAAATCGGCGTAAAAATCTACACCAACTGCGCGGTAAGAGGCATCGAAACTGCGGGTGGTAAAATTTCTGATGTTGTAACAGAAAAAGGCGCAATTAGAACATCTCACGTTGTTCTTGCGGGTGGTATTTGGTCACGTTTATTTATGGGTAACATGGGCATTGATATTCCAACGCTGAATGTTTACTTATCACAACAACGTGTATCAGGCGTTCCGGGTGCACCTCGTGGCAACGTGCATTTACCAAATGGTATTCACTTCCGTGAACAAGCCGATGGTACTTATGCTGTCGCACCACGTATTTTCACAAGTTCTATCGTGAAAGATAGCTTCTTGTTAGGGCCTAAGTTCATGCACCTGTTAGGTGGTGGTGAGCTGCCATTAGAATTCTCTATCGGTGAAGATTTATTTAATTCATTCAAGATGGCAACATCTTGGAAATTAGATGAAAAAACACCGTTTGAACAATATCGTATTGCAACAGCAACACAAAATACTGAGCACTTAGATGCTGTATTCCAAAGAATGAAAGCAGAATTCCCAGTATTTGAAAAATCACAAGTTGTTGAACGTTGGGGTGCTGTTGTTAGCCCAACATTTGATGAATTACCAATTATTTCTGAGGTCAAAGAATACCCAGGTCTGGTTATCAATACCGCGACAGTATGGGGTATGACCGAAGGCCCAGCAGCAGGTGAAGTGACTGCTGATATCGTAACGGGCAAAAAACCAGTTATTGATCCAACGCCATTTAGTATGGATCGTTTTAAGAAATAAGTAACCCCTTGTTTTACTGTAAATTAAACATGTTAAGGAGTTTTCATGCGCTATAAAAGTTTACTTGTTGCCCTACCTTTTATTTTTGGTGTAGCAAGTGCGAATGCGGAGGGTGTTGTGCACCATAAATTAAACGGTATGCCTATTTCGGAATCTGTTGAAGTTAGTGCAGGTAACAACCTTGTTTTCTTAAGCGGAAAAGTACCTGCTAAGAAATCAGCAGATGCGCCAGAAGGTGTATTAGCTTCTTATGGTAACACTGAAGAACAAACTATCAGTGTATTAGAGCAAATCAAAACTCACTTGAATGAACTTGGCTTAGACATGAAAGACGTTGTTAAAATGCAAGTCTTCTTAGTCGGTGGTGAAGAAACTAAAGGTGAGATGGACTTTAAAGGCTTTATGGACGGTTATTCTAAGTACTTTGATGCTTCGAAAACTGAACAACTGCCAGCTCGTTCAACGTTCCAAATCGCTAAACTGGCAAATCCAGCATGGCGTGTAGAAATTGAAGTTATCGCTGTTCGTCCTGCAAAATAAGAACGGTAGCTTTTACTCAATTTTGAAGTAAAACATAATCGAATAAAACGCCAAAGAGGGGCAACTTTCTTTGGCGTTTTTTATGGTATTGGTAGGGGTACCAAAACAATGTGCTGAAAATTAAAAGAAAATTTTGAAAAAACTGAAGTATTAAGACAAAGTGTTATTACATTTTAATTTTACAAGATTTAACTACTTTCACCTTGAATAAATTTCACTGGAATAACAGAGACGCTATCTGTTATTTTTTTATTCTCAATTAATGCACTAATCACTTCTACGCTTTTTTCAGCTAATCGTTCAAAGGGTTGTTCAATACAAGTTAATTGGCGCAGTGTCTGATTTAGCCAAGGGCTTCCATCGTAAGCAACGATTTTTAATTGTTCTGGAATGGCAATATTTCGTCTTGTTGCTTCATTAAATAATGCCATTGCTGGAATATCAGCGGCAAAAATGGCATCAATATCTGAATGCACAGAAAGTATTTTTGTGGCAAAAGAGTGAAAATAATCTTTCTCTTCTTCTTTCCAATTTACTTTGCATGGAATAGGTTTAATACCTGCCTGAATAAGCGTTTCTTTAAAAGCTAAACAGCTTTGGTATGAAGGTGTTGATGATAAATAACTTGAGTTATCTTCAATATAGAGGATTTTTTGGCAACCTTTTTGAATAAGGTGTTCCGCTGCTAATCGACCGCCAGTATGGTGATCAGAGCAAACTAATGGAATATCACGAAGATGACGATCTAGTGTTACCACAGGCCTTTGAATATGCTGATATTCACTATCATCCAATAACAGATATTCTGCAATAATACCGTCGATCTGACCGCGTTTAAGCATATCAAAAAATATACGTTCGCGTACTTTGCTATTTTGTGTTGCACATAACATCATGCTATAGCCATTTTCAGCGAGCTTATTCTCAATAAAACGGGTTACTGTCGCAAAATAAGGGTATTCAAGGCTATTAATAATAACACCAACAACGGCACTTTTTTGTTGATATAAATTTCTTAGCCAAGTATCGGGAATATAATCTAATTCCTCTACCGCTTTCTTTATTTTTTCTCGTGCAGCTTGAGATACATAACCACTGTTATTTAATGCTCTAGAGACAGTACTTGCTGCGACATTGGCTTTTTTTGCGACATCACGGATCCCGGCCATTGAGTATGCTGTTGCTCCTTTCAATTAGTTGATGACCTAATATATCTTAATATGATTATGACAAACCCATCTTTATTGAGGTAATTGTGTTTTTTTAGTATGAGCCATTTCACATTTTAGTATGTTAATTACCTTCCTCTCTCTTTTAGTGCTTATAGTATCTTATATTAACTATGGAACTGTTCCATATATACTAATTACCTTAGTGAGGCGAATATGTCTAATACTTGGTGGAAAGAAGCGGTGGTCTATCAAATTTATCCCAAGAGTTATTATGATAGTAACGGGGATGGTGTTGGGGATTTAGCAGGGATCACAGAGAAATTAGATTATATTCAGTCACTCGGTACAAATGTTATTTGGTTATGTCCCATTTTTAAATCGCCAATGAAAGACAATGGTTATGATATTGCAGATTATTCTGTTGTCGATCCTATCTTTGGGGATAATAACGCGTTAGATAAGCTTATTAGCGAAGCTAAAAAACGAGATATTAAAATACTGTTAGATTTAGTATTAAATCACTCTTCTGATGAGCATCCGTGGTTTAAAGCGGCAATTGAAGATCCTAATAGCCCATATGCCGATTATTATATTTTTAAACAATGGGATAAACCGACTCCCCCTAATAATTTACGCACTTATTTTGACTGCTCTGTTTGGAGTCGTGTTGGAAAAACTAATCGTTGGTATTTCAATTCATTTGGTCCTGAACAGCCGGACTTAAATTGGGAAAATCCACAATTACGTAAAGACATTATCAATATGATTAATGTCTGGATCAAAAAAGGTGTTGCTGGATTTCGTATTGATGCGATTGGTAATTTAAAAAAATCTCCTGAAGCCTTATCTGAATATCAATTTGAAGCTGATAAAGATGACGGTTCTGCATCTTTAGTGCCTTGGGTTTTAAATCAACCTGGTATTGATAAGTTCTTAACGGAATTAGTTGAGAATACTTTTAAGCCTGCAAATAGTATGACAGTTGCAGAAATTGATGTGCCCGAAAAAGATTTACGTGCTTATGTTGGTGAGAATGGTTATTTCTCGATGGTATTTGATTTTAGTATTGCTGACTTAGATATTCGCAATGAAAAGCCATTTACCATTAATCCAATCACGGGCGAAAGATTAAAACCTGTCTTTATTAAAAGCCAATTAGATACTCAACGAGTAGGTTGGGGCGCGCCTTATTTAGAAAATCACGATCAACCGCGTTCATTAAATAAATTTCTCCCTAAAGGAGGCATTAATCCGATTAGTGCCAAAATGTTAGCGACATTTTTATTAACTCAACGAGGAACGCCTTTTATTTATCAAGGGCAAGAAATCGGTATGACAAATTGTCCGATGACATTAGAGGAACATGATGATTTGCATGTTTTTAAATTGCATAAATGGGGCAATAAATTAGGTTATAGCGACAAGCAAATTGTTGAATACTTTAATGGTCGTAGCCGTGATAATTCAAGAACACCTTTCCAATGGAATAGTGAAATAAATGGGGGTTTTAGTACAGGTAAACCTTGGTTAAAAGTTAACCCTAACTATGTCGATATTAATGCGCAGCAAGAAACACAAGATAAGCACTCTCTTTTCGCTTATTACCAACAATTAATTGCATTAAGACGACATTCAGAGATCAGTGATATTCTGATTTACGGTGAGTTTTTACCATTAGATTCACCAGAAAATGTGATTGCTTTTAAGCGTACTTATAAAGGTAACTCAGTCAATATTTACTGTAATTTTAGTGGCGAAGATAAAGCACTAACCATTAAAGCTAAAGATATTTATTTGCATAACAGCCCAATAGTGGAAGATGCTCAAGGCAACCTTATTCTTCAGCCTTATCAAGCAATTATTTTTGCTTAGATAAGTAAGTTCAATATTTTTATGGAGTTGATTTTATTAAATAAGATAAAAAATTAATTTTTAATTTAAATAAATTCATCTTCATGATATTAATGTTATTTAAGGTGGTATAATTTTTTAAGAGATAAAGTCACATGAATAAATCTTTGAGTGATGAGGATTTAAAAAATATTGCTGATGTTGTCAAAGATATAATTTTCGTTCCTAGGAATAGAAGAAAAATATCTATATTCTTATGTGGCGCAGATATAAAAAATAGCGAAACAGCTCGCTCAAAAATGGCTACTATTCTGAGTCATTATCCTAGATATGAGTTATTGTATCCTGAGGATCTTTTTGATGATTTGTTAGCAGGGCAAGGACAGCATAGTTTACTAAAACTCGAAAGTATCTTGGCGGATAATGTTGATGCAATTGTTTTATTTCCAGAAAGTCCTGGCTCATTTGCAGAAATTGGAGCTTTCTCTAATAATGAAAAATTAGCTCAGAAAATGATTGTTTTATCAAATCAAAAATATAAGAGTAATAAAAGTTTTATAAATTATGGTCCATATAGATTGATAAAATCATCAAAAACTGGAAAAGTTGTTCATATTAATTATGAGCATTTGACAAACCCAATAGAAAGTGATCGAATTTATAAAAATATTAATAACTACATTGCAAAAATCAGAAGAGAGTATCCAGTAGAAAAAAATGTAGCGAATATACTTGAAGCCGAAAACTTTATTCTTCCGTGTATTTATTTGCTAGATAAAATAGATAATACGATGTTATCGAAATTGATTGGCTATGCAACGAAGCAAGATAAAGTATTATCAGATATCGCAACAAAATCTTCATTAGGTAGGTTGGCTTTAAAAAAATATATTTCTAGAACGGTATCTGGATATCAAGTGACTTCACTGGGGGCTGATTATGTTAGAAATACTTTTAATAACAAAAATCTAGATAAAGTAAGAATTGAAATATTAAATGCAGAAAATCGTAGAAATGCGAGTATACGCTATGATAGGATTGTAAACGGTATACACCCTTAGCGAATGAACATAATGTTCATTGGATAGCGTTTCGCTATCCTGCACATAATCTGATTTTATGCCGTATGAAAATGTGCATCACCAGAATACCGTAGTTTCTGGATCTGCACATTTTCCTCCGCGTCTTGAGGCGTAAGGGTGTAATACCACATGACTTCAAAAAATATTTATAGCCTAAAAAACCTTGGTTTACCTGCAATGGTATCAGTGGATGATTTTGCTAATGAATCTAGGCTATCATCAGCTAAAATTCGTTACCTTTCAGCAACGGCAGATCTACACTATAAAGTATTTTCAATTCCTAAAGTGACTGGTAAATCTCGTTTAATTTCTCAACCATCAAGAGATCTTAAAGCTATACAAGCATGGATTTTAAGAAATATATTGGATAAGCTTTCATCATCGTCTTGTGCTAAAGGATTTGAGAGAGGCTCATCTATTTTAGATAACGCCCGTCCTCATATCGGATCCAATTATATTTTAACTATAGATCTTGAAAATTTTTTTCCTAGTATTGCAGCATCTAAAATATATGGAGTATTCAGTTCAATAGGTTATAACAAGCAACTATCAGTCCTATTAACTAATTTATGTACTTATAAAGGGGGATTACCTCAAGGTGCTCCAACATCACCAAAACTTGCAAATTTAGTATGTGCAAAACTGGATTCTAGGATTCAAGGGTATGCCGGACCTAAAGGTATCGTTTATACTCGTTATGCTGATGATATGACTTTTTCAGCGAATACAGCTTTAAAAATTACAAAAACAAAACAATTTATTGGAACTATCATTTCTGATGAGGATTTTAAAATTAATTCTCAAAAAACTGTTATTAGTGGAACAAAAAAACAAAAAAAAGTAACTGGACTTATTCTCTCTGAAAATAGCTTAGGTATTGGGCGGGTAAAATATAGAGAAGTGCGGGTTAAATTACACTATTTGTTCACTGATAAGTTAAGCAATTTTTCTTACATGAATGGAATGTTGGCATATATATATTCTGTGGATAAAAAATCGTACAATAAACTATTATCATATATAGCAAAGTTAAAAAATAAGTATCCAAACTCTATTGCTGTTAATTTTATTAATTCAAAAAATAAATAATCAAAAATAAAGCGCCTTTATAGGGCGCTTTATTATTTGAGATTTTTATTTCATACGCTTCAGCCAATCTGCAATAAACTCTGCGATAGCCTCAGGTGCGTTGATATCGAGTAATGGAAAATCGACGTTTAAATCACAATCACTGGCGACTGCAATAACATGCTCATCAAGTAAATCATTAAAATTCCGTTCGTTGATATGGCGATAAAGAGCAATTTTAGGAATAGTTTCGCCTTTAAATCCTTCCACTAAGATTAAATCCAGCTTACTCGCATCAAAGCGAGAAGCGAGGTAATACAAATCTAATTCTGGGAGTTCTGGCGTTTCAGTCATTAATGCCCAACGTTGTTGGCTTGCGACTAATGTTTGGTCTGCTCCAGCTTTTCTAAGTTCGTAGCTGTCTTTTCCGGGTTTATCCACATCCATATCATGATGAGTGTGTTTGATCATGCCTACACGAATTTCTCTTTTGCGTAATTGTGGAATAAGCTGTTTTAGTAGTGTCGTTTTACCTGTTCCACTCCACGCCGTGATCCCTAAAAGGGGTAAATCTACTTGTGCCATATTTTTCATTCCTATTTTTTTAATTTGTTGGCTTTTTCAATATCGTCAGGGGTATTTAAATTAATAAAAGCATTTGCTTGATCTGCGAACAAAACAGGGTGCGCATTTATCTGCTTCATAAACAACATTAATTTTCGATCTCCTTGTGCTAAATAAGCTTCTAGCATAGGAATAATACGACGATTTAACAGTGCTAAGGTAGGATGCTCTCTTTCACCATCATCAACATAAACGGCTAATGCCTCTCCTCTTTGTTCATAGAGTTTTTCAACTAAATCAAGAGGAAAATAGGGGACATCACAAGGTACAAAGGCAACCCAAGGTGTTGATGCTTGCTTTAATAACGTAAGCATGCCAGCTAAAGGCCCTGAAAATCCCTCTATTTCATCTGTAATAACGGGATATTGGCTTTGGCGATATTGTTCTAAATTTCGGTTAGCACTAATCAGTATGCTATCAACTTGAGGTGCTAGTTTTTGGGCTATATGGTGGTATAAAGGCTGTCCATGTAGAATTTGAAGCCCTTTATCAGCACCTCCCATTCGTGTTGCTTGCCCACCCGCAAGTATACCACCTGTAATATTCTTCATTTTCATATTCAATATTTGTGAATAAATTGGCTAAAATTTCCGAACGATTTTTATCAAGTAAAGACGATATACTAATAAAAAATATCGACTTAATGAGATTTCATGTAAAGCGACAGCAATTTTTATCAAAAAAGCGTAATCTTTACGCATATTGACAGAGGTTTCCTTTTTCTATCGGATAATAATTGGTACTTTGTTGTTGTAATTAATAATAAGGATTTTTTGTATGAAATGTCACCGTCTTAATGAAGTTATGGAATTACTGCACCCAGTTTGGGAAGAGAATTCTGATTTAAACTTAGTTCAATTATTGCAGAAACTGGCTGATGAAGCGGGTTTTAAAGGTCAATTATCTGATCTGACTGATGATATTTTGATTTACCATCTGAAAATGCGTGGTTCAGCACCAACAGATGTGATACCAGGACTGAAAAAAGATTACGAAGAAGATTTTAAAACCGCCATTTTACGTGCTCGTGGCGTGATTAAAGATTAAATTCAGGATAGAAAATGGAAATGTCTGCCTCATTTAATTTTCAGGGACTTTCACCTGATCACATTTGGGACGCGTTAGTTAAAATTGGTTTTTATCCTGAATCAGGGTTAACGGAATTAAATAGCTATGAAAATCGTGTTTTTCAATTTATGGATGAACATCGACAACGTTATGTGGTGAAATTTTATCGCCCTCAACGCTGGTCGTATGAACAAATAAAAGAAGAACATGAATTTGTTTTAGCATTAAAAGAGGCTGAAGTATCCGTTGCTGCCCCTTTAATGATTAATAGTGAGACAATTCATCTTTCTGATGATGGCTTTTATTTTGCAATATTCCCCAGCATAGGGGGAAGAGCATATGAAACTGATAATTTATTTCAACTAGAAGAAGTAGGACGCACATTAGGGCGCATTCATCAAATAGGTAGAAAAAAGAGTTATGAGTATCGACCGACAGTTTCTATTGCAGAATATCTGATAGCGCCAAAATTAGAATTTGAAAGTAGTGCGTTAATTCCTAATAACCTCAAACCCCAATTTATAGAGGTTATAGATAAACTTATTCATGATGTGCGTCCTAGAATTGAGGACTCTGCATGGCAAATATTACGGCTACATGGTGATTGCCATCCCGGTAATATATTGTGGCGTGATGAAGTTGTAATGGTTGATTTTGATGATTCCCGAATGGGACCTGCGGTACAAGACTTTTGGATGCTATTAAACGGCTCACGGCAAGAGCAGGTTATGCAATTAGATACGATCCTTGAGTCTTATTATGAATACCAAGATTTTGATTTACGTGAATTATCATTAATTGAACCACTAAGAGCGATGAGAATGGTGCATTACCTCGCATGGGTATTAAAACGCTGGAATGATCCTGCTTTCCCTCGCGCTTTTGTTTGGTTTAAAGAGCAAGATTTCTGGTTTAAACAATTAGCCTTATTCAAGGGACAAGTGGAGCAATTAAATGAGCCTCCTTTACAACTTAGTCCAATGTATTAATTCTTAGGAGACGATGAGAAATGAAAAAGATTTGGCTGGCGTTAGCAAGTATGGTATTGGCATTCAGTGTTTCTGCTGCCGATATTTCTGAAGGAAAACAGTACACTAACCTTTCTAAACCTGTTGCTTCGGCGCCTGATGTTGTTGAGTTTTTCTCTTTTTATTGCCCACACTGCTATCAGTTCTCTGAAGTGTATAAAGTTAATAGCACTGTAGAAAAGAATGCGCCAGAAAATACCAATGTTGTTCGCTATCACGTTGATTTTTTAGGGCCTTTAGGTAAAGATTTAACGCGTTCTTGGGCTGTGGCAATGGCATTAGGTGTTGAAGATCAAGTTTCTCCAGTTTTATTTAAAGGAATTCAAGAGACTCAATCTATCCGTTCTGTAGACGATATCCGTAATGCCTTTATTAACGCTGGCGTTAAAGGCGAAGATTATGATGCTGCAATGAATAGCTTTGTGGTGAATTCTTTAGTTAGCCAACAACAAAACGCTGTCGCTGATTTCCAAATCAATGGTGTTCCAGCCATGATAATTGGCGGTAAATATAAAATGAAAAATGATGGTATCAGCGCAAAATCACCAGAAGAGTATGCAAAAACATATTCCGAGATTGTGAATCAATTATTGCTGAAAAAATAATATAGGCTTAATCTTTTCCTATATGGACTAAGTAAAAGTATATAGATTTTATATGAAAAATAGCACTCAAGAAATAGGAGTGCTATTTTTTTTACTTTCATATTTTTGTCATAATATAACTATCCACATTAATAAAAAATACTATGATTAATTTATAATATCTTAATGAATTCTCTAAGTGATTGATTTTTTAATTGTGTTAATAAATTGAAAAGAAGCCTAACTTATTAATATAGAGAGAGTTACAAAACTACTCACAGAGTTATCCACAGGTTGTTTTATGCTGGTTAAAAAAATAAAGTCTTAGTAGGAAAAGATGACACTAATATGGCCGTTAATATTAATGATGAGTCAATGGCTTTATCTTAAATGCTTTCTAAATAAAGTCGTCAGTTTGCTGTTTAGTCTTTATTTCTAATTAGGATCAGATTAATGGGAGTGGTTTTTGATAAAAAAGTACTTTAATTAATATTAATTTATCTTTCATACTTATTTTTTCTGTTAAGTTCGGCTAATAATAAATAATTGAGTATTCAAGCTGAATTTCTGCATTTAAGAACAGGTAATATTCGTCTATTGGGCTGTGATGTGGCATTCTAGTCATATCAACGAACCTCAGAACAATGATGAACAGATTATGGTCCAGATAGCAGAAAACCCCTTTATCCTTGTAGATGGCTCCTCATATCTTTACCGCGCCTATCATGCATTTCCACCGCTAACCAATAGCCAAGGTGAGCCAACTGGTGCGATGTATGGCGTGTTGAACATGTTACGTAGCCTGATAATACAGTATAAACCAAGCCATGTTGCGGTTGTGTTTGACGCTAAAGGTAAAACATTCCGTGATGAGTTGTATGAGGAATATAAATCTAATCGTCCTCCAATGCCGGATGATTTACGTGAGCAGATAGCGCCTTTACATGAGATGGTGCAAGCAATGGGTTTACCCTTGTTATCTATTTCAGGCGTGGAAGCAGATGACGTTATTGGAACATTGGCACTAAAAGCGGCGGCTGATGGACGTGATGTTTTAATAAGCACAGGTGATAAAGACATGGCGCAATTAGTGACGCCAAAGATCACGCTTATTAATACCATGACCAACGTTATTTTAGGCCCTGATGAAGTTAAAGAAAAATATGGCGTTCCTCCTGAACTGATTATTGATTTCCTCGCATTAATGGGTGATTCATCAGATAACATCCCTGGTGTTCCGGGTGTGGGTGAGAAAACCGCATTAGGTCTTTTACAAGGACTTGGTAGTTTAGATGATATCTATCAACAGCTTGATAATATCGCAACCTTGAGTTTCCGTGGTGCCAAAACACTTGGCGCAAAAATGGCGGAGCATGAGAAAGTGGCAAAACTTTCTTATAAGCTGGCAACGATTAAAACGGATGTTGAACTCGATAAAACGTTTGATGATTTAGTGGTTAATGAGCCAAATTTAGATCAACTATTAGATATGTTCACGCGTTATGAATTTAAACGCTGGATAAGTGATCTTCAAAATGGTGGCTGGTTAGCACAACGTAGTACACACAAAGTCGCAGTGCCTTACACCTCAGAAACTGTAAAACCCAAAGAAGTACCTGCGTCAGCTAATTTCCCTGTTATTACACAAGAGAATTATGAAGCTGTCTTAACGCACGAGAGCTTAGCGCGATGGGTTGAGCTTCTCAAAAAGGCACCGGCATTTGCATTCGATACAGAAACTGACAGCTTAAATAATATTGATGCTCGCTTAGTCGGATTGTCTTTTGCTATTGAGCCGGGTAAAGCCGCTTATATTCCACTGCGTCATGAGTATTTAGATGCTCCAGACCAGCTTCCAGTTAATGATGTACTAGCGGCATTAAAACCTATTTTAGAAGATAAAAATATTCTAAAAATTGGGCAAAACTTGAAGTTTGACCGCGGTATTATGGAAAATGAAGGTATCGAATTAAACGGTATCCATTTTGATACAATGTTGGAATCTTACGTATTAAATAGCGTAAGTAATCGACATGATATGGATACGTTGGCTGAAAAACATTTAAACCATAAAACCACAACATTTGAAGAGATAGCAGGTAAAGGTAAAGGCCAACTGACTTTTAACCAAATCGAGGTTGAGCAAGCAACGTTATATGCTGCTGAAGATGCGGATATCACTTTATTACTTCATCAAGCGTTGTATCCTCAAATAGAAGCCATCGAGCCTCTTAAACATGTTTACCGCGATATCGAAATGCCATTAGTTCCTGTGCTTTCTAGAATGGAACGCAAAGGGGTATTAATTGATGCTCAAGTGTTAGCTGCTCAATCTCAAGAGATCACACAACGTTTAGCTGAAATTGAAAAAGAGACATTTGCGTTAGCGGGACAAGAGTTTAATCTCTCTTCACCTAAACAGTTACAAGAAATCTTATTTGATAAACTGCAATTGCCAGTTATCAAGAAAACCCCGAAAGGGGCACCATCCACCAATGAAGAAGTATTGGAAGAGTTAGCGCATAGCCATGAATTACCTCGCTTAATTTTAGAGCATCGTGGTCTTGCAAAACTAAAATCAACCTATACTGATAAATTGCCATTAATGGTGAATAGTAAGACGAAGCGTGTACATACTTCATATCATCAAGCGGTGACGGCAACGGGTCGTTTATCTTCTCGCGATCCGAATCTTCAAAATATCCCAGTGAGAAATGAAGAAGGACGTCGAATTCGCCAAGCATTTATTGCGCGTGAAGGTTTTAAAATTGTTGCTGCCGACTATTCACAAATCGAATTGCGGATCATGGCGCATTTATCGCAAGATAAAGGTTTGTTAGATGCCTTTGCGCAAGGTAAAGATATTCACCGTGCAACCGCATCTGAAGTATTTGGTATACCTTTAGAGGAAGTGACCTCTGAACAACGTCGTAGTGCGAAAGCGATCAACTTTGGTCTTATTTATGGCATGAGTGCATTTGGCTTATCACAACAGATTGGTGTTGAGAGAAGAGAAGCTCAGCGTTATATGGATCTCTATTTTGAACGTTACCCTGGTGTCTTGGACTATATGGAGCGCACACGTAAACAAGCTTCTGAACAAGGCTATGTTGAAACGTTAGATGGTCGTCGTCTCTATTTACCAGAAATAAATTCAAAGAATGCAATTCGTCGTAAAGCTTCAGAGCGTGAGGCAATCAATGCCCCAATGCAGGGTACTGCTGCTGATATCATCAAAAAAGCGATGATTGCTGTGGATAACTGGATTTGCAATGAATGCCCTGATTATGTGCATATGATTATGCAAGTACACGATGAATTAGTATTTGAAGTGCGAGAGTCTTACTTAGAGAACGCAAATATCATGATCCACAAATTAATGGAAAGCAGTATGGAATTAGCTATTCCGTTAAAAGTTGAAGTGGGTGTAGGTAATAATTGGGATGAAGCACACTAGATTTTAAATATTATTCTTAACGAGAAAAGGGCACAGGATTGTGCCCTTTTTTGTTTATGCTTTGGTGTTTAGATCAAGCTCTGATTCTTCAAATTCAAGAAAGTCTTCGTGCAAACCTTGGATTAATCTATCCGTTGTTGTGCCTTTGTTATCGAGTTCCATCAAAGACCAACCTACATTGTCATTCACGTCATAAAGATAACCTTGATCAAGCATATCAATCACTTTACCAATGATTGATTTACCATAGAAATGCAGCAATTCCTTAAGTTCTTGCTTATCAAATTGGGAAGCTAGCTTTTGGTGTACTTCGGTTGCTTCATCAGAGTAACTCTCTATTTCACTGAGATTTCCCTCAACATCACGATAGATATCTGTGAGTCCTTTTAACACAAGGAAGCGTGCAAATTGTGGAATGTTTTCTTGTAATTCACTATTTGCCCATGATTTTGGGTTTGTTGCACCGGCGGCTTTGAGTTGTTCACATAAATCCTTAAATCGACTATTTTCCATTTGTTCCTCAAGTGATTTACTGATGAGATTTTAAATCTATTGTATAAGGGATGGAGAGAAAAACAGTGAGAATTTATCTGTATTAGACCTGAAAAAAGAAAAGCTCGGTTAATTACCGAGCTTTTTTATGTCAAAACTTATCAAAATGTGAAAAAGAGATAAGTGAATAATTAAGCAACTTGTGAGTCGATCAGTTTGCTCAATTTCTTCTGTTTTTTCTCAATACGTTGACGTTTTAACGGAGATAAATGGTCAATAAAGAGTTTGCCATCAAGATGGTCTAACTCATGCTGAATGCAGCCTGCAAACAAATCAGAGGCTTCAAGTTCAATTTCATCACCATTTCTATCCAATGCCTTAACCTTTAAGAAGCGGTAACGCTCTGTTGGGGCAAAAGAATCTGGAATAGATAGACACCCATCCATCATATCCATCACTTCATCTTCAGTGCTGATAATTTCAGGATTGATAAGTGCAATCGGTTGATCTCGGTTTTCAGAAACATCAATTACAACAATGCGTTTAGATACATTAACCTGAGGTGCCGCTAAGCCAATACCTCGTTCTGCATACATGGTTTCAATCATGTCATCGATTAATGTGCGTATTTCGTCATCTACTTTTTCCACTGGTACTGCGACTCTACGCAGACGCTCATCTGGAAAACGCAGGAGCGTTAATACAGCCATGGATACCTCATTTTATCGCTAATTACATATTTACTACGGTCTCGCGATAAGCGTATCACAAAATCATTAAGGATAAACCGCACCTTTTGTGTGATTTGTTCTATTTTTAATCATATTCACACAAGTGATTAAAGTCTCATAATTATGTAATTAAACTACATTTATTTATGGTTTGAATACATAAATACATTGCTGAATCGTGTCTGCATGTGAAAAAAAATTACAAAAGGGCTTTTATTAACCAATAAAATAGAGTACATTATCTCTCGTAGGGTACAGAGGTAAGATGTTCTATCTTTCAGACCTTTTACTTCACGTAATCGGATTTAGCTGAATATTAGCTGCCCCAGTCGACTTTATTTCGACTGGGGCATTTTTTTGCCTAAAATTCACTGGAGTGGTTTGTGCGAGAAGTGAAAGGGAAAAGTGATTTCCCTTTTATCAATAGAAGATCAGAACGCTATCGTTGAGGAAAAAGAAGATAATTAAGCGTTATCATCATTTGTAGGCTGCTCTTCTGAACCTGAAAACCATTCATTAAGTGTGTTACGTAGCTTATCAATACCAATTTTTTTCAATGATGAAAAATATTCTACGCGGATATCGCCTACTTTATTTGCCAGCTCTTCACGTACGCTCATTAACTGCTTTTTACGCGCACCTGATGCGAGTTTATCTGCTTTAGTCAGTAAAACCAGAGTAGGAAGTTCTGAGCCTACAGCCCAGTCAATCATTTGCATATCAAGATCTTTTAATGGGTGACGGATATCCATTAAAATAACGACACCTTTTAGGCACTCTCTTTTTTGTAGGTATTCACCTAAAGAGCGTTGCCACTTACGTTTCATTTCTTCAGGAACTTGAGCATAGCCGTAGCCGGGTAAATCGACTAAGCGTAAACCTTCTTCAATTTGGAAAAGGTTGATTAATTGAGTACGGCCTGGCGTTTTACTGGTTCTGGCTAATCCATTTTGTTGGGTTAACGCATTTAAAGCACTGGATTTACCGGCATTAGAGCGACCCGCAAAGGCAATTTCAATTCCTGTATCTAGTGGTAAATGACGGATATCAGGCGCACTGATGATGAAATGTGCTTTTTGGTAGTTAAATTGGGCCATTATGGTATAAACCTCTCTGAAATAATGCGGCTTTTCATGCATACTCATTTCAATTTTGCATGAAAATGAATATCTAAAATATTTATTTGCTCTATTTTGGCGCAATTTAATGACTTATAACAGTGCTTAAAAATTAAAATTTACCCTGTTATAACGTAATTAGACTTATTGAGCGTAAATAAAGGTAAATGATTGGCACTATTTACCTCAGCGAATTAGAATCGCTGCATATTAAGTAAGTTGTAGACTATTAAAGTAAAGGATCCCTGCATGTTAAAACGTTTTCTTGTCACCTTCGTTACCGCTTGCACTTTAACAACAGCGACTTTTGCAATGGCAACGGGAGAAACCTTCGTTAAATTAGTCACCTCTGAAGGCAATATTGAAATATCACTGGATAATAAAAAAGCCCCAATTACAACGAAAAATTTTATTCAGTATGTCGAAGATGGATACTATAACGGCACCACTTTTCATCGTGTTATTCCAGGTTTTATGGTTCAAGGCGGTGGTTTTACTGCTGATTTACAGCAGAAACAAACCAGAGCGCCAATTAAAAATGAAGCCGACAATGGTTTACGCAATGTAAAAGGTTCTATTGCCATGGCGCGCACGTCAGATAAAGACAGCGCAACCAGCCAGTTCTTTATTAATGTGGCTGATAATGCATTTTTAGATCACGGCCAGCGTGATTTTGGCTATGCCGTATTTGGTAAAGTTGTGAAAGGAATGGATGTTGTTGATAAAATTTCACAAACTCCAACTCGTAATATTGGACCTTACCAAAATGTGCCTGTAAAAACGGTCACTATTTTATCTGCGGAAGTCGTAAAACAATAAACGCATTATTAGGATAGGATATTTACTTATTCTGATAAGATAAAATGCATATAAACCGGAATGAATGTTTTCATTCCGGGGTTTTTGGTACGAAAAAAATATTTTTTATCCTTCCTTTTTTCGTGTGATCTCCTGCAATAAGTATTCACTACGCTATTAATCACTCTATTCATCATCAATTACCGTCATTCTTGTTATTGCGCAATAAATCAGCAGGTTTTCTTGCTTACTATTCATATTTTATACCTGTGCTATGATAATCGGCTTTGTTGTACCCAAGTCGGTTAAACAACGAGCTATTTTGGCAAATCTACACTCGCTTTAAAATAGTAATAAAATAGATAATGATAAGAAAATCAGTCGGATAGGCTAATATGCTGTTACTTATTGATAATTACGACTCGTTTACCTACAACCTCTATCAGTATTTCTGTGAATTGGGTGCTGAGGTTGTTGTTAAGCGTAACGATGAGATCGGACTTAAAGAGATAGAAAAGATGATGCCAGCACATCTTGTTATCTCGCCAGGACCTTGTACTCCTGATGAAGCCGGGATCTCTCTTGAGGCTATACAGCGGTTTGCCGGTGAAATTCCTATTCTTGGGGTTTGTCTTGGACATCAAGCGATAGGGCAAGCTTTTGGTGCATCGGTTATCAGAGCACGAGAAGTGATGCATGGTAAAAATTCATTAATACATCATAACCAACAAGGTGTTTTTAAGGGACTGAATCGACCTTTAAGTGTGACGCGTTACCACTCTTTAGTGATTGATGCGACAACATTACCAGTACCTTTTGAAGTGACGGCATGGAGCCAACATGATGGAAATGTTGATGAAATTATGGGAATTCGCCATCGTACACTTCCAATTGAAGGGGTTCAATTTCACCCAGAAAGTATTTTAAGTGAACAAGGACATGAGCTATTAAATAATTTCCTTAAATATTAAATGGATAGCATTTAAATAGCGAAATAATGCCTTTTTATACAAAACCACATTTGATTTTTTATTCATATTTAGTGATTATATTTTCATATTGAATATGAATAACGATCAGGTGGGGTAATGACAAAGCAAAGCATCAACAGGGCAACTTACGATCAAGTAATGTTGCCAATTTATTCACCCGCAGAATTTATTCCTGTTAAAGGGATGGGTAGCCGTGTTTGGGATCAGCAAGGAAAATCGTATATCGATTTTGCTGGTGGTATTGCGGTTTTAGCACTAGGGCATGCCCATCCTGCTCTAAATCAAGCCTTAAAAGAACAAAGTGAGCAACTTTGGCACGTCAGTAATATTTTCACGAATGAACCTGCATTACGTTTAGCACAAAAATTAATAGATAACACATTTGCAGAACGTGTCTTTTTTGCCAATTCTGGCGCAGAAGCAAATGAAGCCGCATTTAAATTGGCTCGCCATTATGCCATTACTCGCCATAGCCCTTATAAAACAAAAATTATTGCCTTTCACAATGCATTTCATGGCAGAACGCTGTTTACAGTATCTGTTGGTGGACAACCTAAATATGCGGATGGTTTTGGTCCTAAGCCTGCCGATATCGTGCATGTTCCGTTTAATGACTTAGATGCCGTTAAAGCGGTAATGGATGACCACACTTGCGCCGTTGTTTTAGAGCCAGTTCAAGGTGAAGGTGGCGTAACAGCAGCAACGCCTGAGTTTATGAGAGGGCTACGTGAGTTGTGCGATAAGCATCAAGCACTGCTTGTTCTTGATGAAGTACAAACAGGTATGGGGCGTACCGGCAAGCTTTTTGCCTATATGAACTATGATGTGACACCAGATATTATTACAACCGCCAAAGCGCTGGGAAGTGGTTTCCCACTCAGTGCGATGTTAACAACATATGAGATAGCTTCTGCAATGGGTGTTGGAACTCATGGTACAACTTATGGTGGCAATCCATTAGCTTGTGCAGTGGGCAATGTCGCATTTGATTTAATTAATACACCTGAGGTACTTGAGGGTGTCGAAAAGCGCTATCAATGGATTGTGGATGAGCTAGCGTCAATCAATCAAACGTATCAGGTCTTTTCGCAAATCCGTGGACAAGGTTTATTGATTGGTGCGCAATTAGCGCCACAATATAAAGGTAAAGCCAAAGAGTTACTCGGTCTTGCTGCTAAACATGGCTTAATGATGTTAAATGCAGGAGCTGATGTGATGCGTTTTACACCGTCGTTAATTATTACCCAAGAAGAGCTACAAGAAGGAATGGTGGCATTAAAAGCGGCTATCGCAGAATTTGTAAAAGGGTAGTAGCAACTAAAAACCCCATCAGCGAGGATGGGGTTTACACAAAAAGTATATCAATAGCCCTGTTATGGGCTATTGTTTGTTTGAGCGGGGAAACTTAACGAGTCCCGTAAACGACGATAGTTTTACCGTGTGCGGAGATCAAGTTTTGATCTTCCAGCATTTTCAGAATACGGCCTACAGTTTCGCGTGAACAACCAACGATTTGACCAATTTCCTGACGTGTAATTTTAATTTGCATGCCATCAGGATGCGTCATTGCATCGGGTTGTTTTGCTAAGTTTAATAAGGTTTGTGCAATACGACCTGTTACATCAAGGAAAGCAAGGTTACCTACTTTTTCTGATGTTGTTTGTAATCTGTTCGCCATTTGAGCAGAAAGGCGCATCAGAATATCAGGGTTAACCTGAATTAATTGGCGGAATTTTTTATAGGAAATTTCTGCTACTTCACAGGCTGTTTTTGCTCGAACCCATGCACTACGTTCTTGATCTTCTTCAAATAATCCAAGTTCACCGATGAAATCCCCCTGATTTAGGTAGGAGAGGATCATTTCTTTTCCTTCTTCATCTTTAATAAGAACAGCCACGGAACCTTTAACAATATAATAAAGTGTTTCCGCTTTCTCACCTTGGTGGATCAGCGTGCTCTTGGATGGATATTTGTGAATATGGCAGTGTGACAAAAACCATTCAAGAGTCGGGTCTGTTTGCGGCTTGCCGAGAACCATTCGCGTTATCCTCTGTACGTTAAATGCAGCCTTTCAAAACGGATAGGCTCCCTTTTGAGACAGCGTGCTTAAAAATCCTATCTTTACCTATTAACTTCCTGAGAACACGGTAAGTTAATATGGAGTAGATTATAATAAATGAGAAAATAATGCATTGATCTTAACCACTATCATCAAGCAGATATTGTTTTTAACACAATTAGTGCATTAAGTCTCGTTTTACGCAGTCAGCATAATAAACCTATTTGCTAATTGCTAGTTGAATTATGAGAATGTACTCTTTTAGTTTCTGTCATCTTTAGGGGGAAAATAAATGGAAGCACGAGTTAAGTGGGTTGAAGATTTATCTTTTGTCGGCGAATCTTCATCTGGCCATCAAATTATGATGGATGGGAATTCGGGCGATAAAGCCCCAAGCCCAATGGAAATGGTATTAATTGCTGCGGGTGGATGTAGTGCTATTGATGTCGTAAGTATTTTACGTAAAGGGCGTCATCAAGTAACTGATTGTGAAGTGAAATTAACATCAGAGCGCCGTGAAGAAGCCCCTCGTTTATTTACTGATATCAATTTACATTTTATTGTTTCAGGTAAAGAATTAACGGATAAAATCGTAGAACGAGCCGTTCAATTATCCGCAGAAAAATATTGTTCTGTTTCCTTAATGTTAGGAAAAGCAGCCAATATTACGCATTCATTTGAAATAAAAGATGCCGACTAATTTTGATATTTTAAAATAAAGTTTAATTTGAAAAATAATATCCCTTAATTAATGGGATATTATTTTTATAGAGATAAATTTTATTTTGGTTAACTTATCTTTTCGCCATTTAATAATTTTTTGACTAATGGTGCCATAATTAATTCCATCGCTAATCCTAATTTCCCGCCCGGTACAACAATAGTGTTTATTGTTGACATAAACGAGCCATGTAACATCGCAAGTAAATAGGGAAAATCAATATCAGTTAAACCACGAAAACGAATAACAATAAAGCTTTCATCGAGAGTGGGAATTGCTTTGGCAGAAAAAGGGTTCGAAGTATCAACAGTCGGAACACGTTGGAAGTTAATATGAGTGCGTGAGAATTGAGGAATAATGTAGCTAATATAATCATCCATTGAGCGTACAACGGAATCTCTTACCGCCTCTTGTGAGTGTCCTCTTTCTGTCGTGTCTCGAATAAGCTTTTGTATCCACTCTAGGTTGACGATAGGAACAACACCGACCAATAAATCAACATGTTGAGCTACATCATGTTCGTTGGTAACAACGCCACCGTGCAATCCTTCATAAAAGAGAACATCAGTATTATTAGCTAATGGCTCCCAAGGGGTAAATGTTCCCGGTAATTGGTTGTAAGGAGTTGCTTCATCATAAGAGTGTAGATATTTGCGAGATTGTCCTTGTCCTGTATCGCTATATTGACTTAAGGTCTTACTCAGTAAGCTAAAATCATTTGCTTCAGGGCCAAAATAACTGATATGTCTGCCTTGTTCTCTAGCTTTTCTTATCGCCATATCCATTTCAGGACGGGTATAGCGATGAAAACTATCTCCATCAATCAATGCAGCATTTGCATTGAGTTGTTGGAATATTTTACGAAAAGCTTGGCTTGTTGTGGTGGTTCCTGCACCGCTTGAGCCAGTCACTGCGATGATAGGATGCTTAATTGACATAGGTTATCCTTTTGCTAAATAAGGTTGGCCCTTATTGATGGCGATACATCGCTAACTTTGAATAACTAATCAGAGCGAAATTGCGATGCAGGCATAATATTGACGCTCTCATGAAGTTCAGACCAAACTAACACGGCCTCACCGGATTTAAGCTGTTTTTTGACGTCGGCGACTTTTTGTTCAAGCGTTTTCTCTTGGATACCATAATCAGTACCTTCGCGTAAAACGAAACTTTCAATGAGATTGTCTAGTGTTTCAGTTGAAAGCTCGTTCCAAGGTATTATCATTTTGCTTTCTCCAAATAGGTCGCCAACCAGTCAGGGATACGGCTTTCTAGCCACATCACTGGTTTAGAGAGCTTTCCTCCAACAAATCCTACATGTCCACCAAACTCAGTAAGTTGATATTCAATGTTATTGGGTAGTGTTTTGACATCAGGAATAACATCCGCAGACATAAATGGATCGTCTTTAGCATGAATGATAAGTGTCGTTTTCTTTATTTTATTTAATAAAGGCAACGCACTGCATTGGCGATAATAATCTAATGCATCTTTAAATCCGTGAATTTTAGACGTAATAAGATCGTCAAATTGACGTAGTTTTTTGATGGATTTTATCGTCAATAAGCTAATCGGTAAGGATTCTGGATAGCGAATAAGTTTTCGTGTTGCGTTGTTTTTGAGCTCTTTTAATAGATACCATTGGTAAAAACGGGAAAAACCATGTTCAATTTTTGTTGAGCATGGTTCTAGCATTAATGGTGCAGAGACAATAACAGCAGCGTCTACAACTGCATTTTCACCACTTTCAGCAAGATAATAGGCAAGCATATTTCCACCAAGTGAATAGCCAACTGCGGCTGTTGGTTGCTCGCCAAATTCCTTTTTCAACCAATTTAAGAAGTAGCGAGCATCTTCTGTTTCACCTGAGTGATAAATGCGATTTTGTCTATTGGGTTCACCACTGCATCCTCTAAAATGCATCACAACGCTTAGCCAGCCTCTCTCTTTTGCAGCAGCTAACATGCCATGAGCATAAGGGCTACTAAACCCACCTTCTAAGCCATGAAAGATGACTAAGCGTGGTTTATCGAGTGCCGTCGTTGGGTCTTCACTCCATGCTAAATCGACAAAATCATTGTCCGGAAGATTGAGCCGCTGCCAATGTGGCGTAAGTTGTGGCGTCCTACGTACAATTCTTGGTAAGAGCGTTTGTAAATGTGGATTTTTAGCCCAACGCATTGGATTAAAGTATTGAGACATATTTTCCGTCTATCAAAATGAATTAACACTTGTTTGCTAAATAACATACTGCTATTTTCGGTGAAAATAAAACGTCTGTCACATCTTTGAGCCACTTTATGACAATTAGCCTTATTTTCTCTTTAACTATTTTCCTGTTTATTGCAGCGATAACACCTGGACCGAACAATTTACTGCTTACCTCATCAGGGGCTAATGTAGGCTTTAAAGGCTCGTTAAAGCTAATGGCAGGCATTATGCTGGGTATGCAATGCGTTTTATTGAGTTCTGCATTTGGCGTAGCCGCATTATTGATAATTTATCCTGCACTGCATATCGGATTGAAGATAGTCGGGAGTGCGTATTTACTTTGGCTTGCTTGGAAAACAGCGACATCATCTTATCAGCGTTTAGATATTCCAGCAAAAACACCCCAAGCAGTAAGTTGGTTTCAGGGCGGATTATTGCAATTTCTAAATCCAAAAGCATGGATGATGGGATTAGGCGCAGTAGGGAGCTTTAGTCTATCGGGTGATGCTTATTTTAGCTCTGTTATTGCTATTAGTATTGTTATGGTTATTGTTAACTTCGTTGCTGGTATTGTTTGGATATTAGGCGGAACATTAATTAGCCTATTTTTACAAAGCAGACGCTCTTGGTTTATTTTCAATATCTCAATGGGGCTATTAACGGCGCTCTGTGTTCCTTTGATTTGGATAGAGTAAACTCATAAAATAGGTATAAATCAAGGGTTAATCAAACTTTTTTGATTTAAATGATGTTTTTTTAAGATTGGTTGAAATGATCTCTCTTGATATGTGTCAAAAAAAGAGTATTCCTCTATAAAAAGAGAGATCTACGATCGCCCACTGACACAATCATTCATGTTAAAATGCTCTCTTATATCAAGTGATGACTGATTTTTAGTCGTTACATAGATCCTATTATTTAACTATTTAGTTTTTTATTTCTTATTATTAACACTATTAAAATGGACAACTAACTATTTTATATGGGAATTATTTATTCTTTTTAATGTTTCTATTAAAGTAATTTTTATTACGTTTATGTGTTTGAATTGTTATTAAATAAAAGGAAGTGTTTGAAAATAACAAATTATTAAGAGTAAATAGATTAAGTCTATATCGTTCTATTGACCTAAAAGAATAAATTATTATTAAAAATAGAGAGGGAATAAATTAAGTATTATAAATGTAGGGATTGATGAGCATAGTTCTGATTGAAAAGATATTTATAAAACTATTATAAAAACAAGTATTCTAATAATAAGGTAATTTTTTCTATGCTTTATTGTGACTCATTTTCTATTTTTAATTGATTTTATTCTAAAAAATTAATTGTTTTAGGTATTAAACGCTGTACCAAGAATTACTCCATATATAACTATATAGTACTCGAAGTGGATATTGTCATTATGCCGACATTAACGAAAATTGCCTGGATAAAGCCGGGTATGGCTACAAATCAGCGAAAAATAGCAGACTACATTTTAGATAATCCAGAGAAAACAATCACTTTATCGTCACAGCAACTTGCTGAAACAATGGGTGTGAGTCAATCTGCTATTGTTAAATTTAGTCAAAAAATAGGATTCAAAGGCTTTCCTTCTTTGAAACTTGCCATTAGTGAAGAGCTAGGTCGAAAGAACGCGAATTCAGGAGCAAATCCGAGCCTATTACATAATCAAATAGGCTCGGAAGATAGTTTAGTGGTTATTGCACAGAAACTTGCTCAAGAGAAAAATAATTCAATTTGCGATACGACTCGCCAAATTAATTACCTTCATTTTGAAAAGGTGATCCAACTTATTGATGAAGCTCAACGAGTTCAGATTATTGGTATTGGTGGTTCAGGGCTAGTTGCTAGAGACTTAAGCTATAAATTACAGAAAATAGGAATAACCACGCTGATTGAAACAGATCATCATGTTCAGATATCTGTTGCCCAAATGTTAAGTTCAAAGGATTTACAGATAGTCATTTCTTATAGTGGCAAAAGAAAAGATATGTTAGTTGCAGCCTCTGTGGCTAAAAAACAAGGGGCAAAAATCATTGCTATTACAGGAGAAAAACACTCTCCATTAGGAAGGATTTCTGATTATATATTAGAAACAATTGCGGATGAAGGTGAGTGGCGAAGCGCTTCAATTTCTTCACGTACAGCACAAAACACGATCACTGACCTTATTTTTATGGCGTTATTAAAGAAACGAGATGAGTGTGCGAAGACATTAGTGCTAAGTTCACAGGCATTAATTAATAGCCTGGATAATTAAAAATTTTGAACTGATTCAAAAAACTAATATTTAAATGTAGGTATTTCCACTTATTACTAAAGTTATTCTCCTAACGGCCGAAACGATAGTTATTTAGGCAGTCTTTTTTTGTTGAGATGTTTTAATTTCAATGTCGAGGAGAGTAACTAATGCGTAACAATCAACCGGTGACACAGCGAGAATACCCGGTATCTGAAAACGCAACACTGATGTCGACGACAGATCTTGATGGCAATATTATTTATGCCAACGAGGACTTTGTCGAAGCCAGTGGGTTTTCAGTGGAAGAACTTGTGGGGCAACCCCACAATATTGTCCGACATCCAGATATACCTTCAGAAGTCTTTAAGGATATGTGGAGGACGTTAAAGCAAGGCGAAATTTGGACCGGGATCGTGAAGAATCGTCGTAAAAATGGGGATCACTATTGGGTAAGAGCGAATATCACTCCTATTATACGTCAGGGTAAGATTCAAAGTTTTATGTCAGTAAGGACTGCTGCAAAAAAAGAGGAAATAGCACAAGCCTCAGCACTTTACGCCGCATTTAATCAGGGTAAGTATCCTTCACACACGTTTTTAAAAGGTGCTTTTGTTTATAAAGGGTGGCAACGTTGGCGCTCATGGAATCAAACAATTTCATTAAAAAAACGGCTCCGTCTTTTTATTCTCTTACCCCTACCTTTTATGTTGTTAAGTGCATGGTTTGCTGGTTTGTCGGGTTATGCTCTTTTTATGCATATCGCAATTTTACTGGTATTACTAATGGCAAATGAACGTATTCTCTATTTTCAGATTGTTAAGCCCATTAGGCTACTTAATAAGCAAGCGAATCGTGTTGCAACAGGCGATGAACATAACGTTACATATATAAATCGCATCGATGAAGTGGGTATGACACAGCGTTCAGTTAATCAATTAGGACGCATGTTCCGTTGGTTAGTCAGTGATGTGAGTCATCAAATTCATCAAGTAGATATCTCTTGTGATCAATTAGCCGCAGGTAATCGCGATCTGTATGTAAGAACAGAGCAAACCGCCAGCAATGTTGAAGCAACCGCCTCAACGATGAATGAATTAACGACGGCGGTAAGCAGTAATAGTGAAACGGCAGGACAGGCAAACAACCTTTCTAATATTACTTGTGAGGCTGCGATAAAAGGAGGTGGTGCAATGGATAATATCGTCAATACGATGAATGATATTGCGAAGAGCTCTGATCGCATTAGTAATATCATTGGTGTTATTGATAGCATTGCCTTCCAAACTAATATCCTTGCACTAAACGCATCCGTAGAAGCCGCCAGAGCAGGTGAACAAGGTCGAGGTTTCTCGGTGGTTGCAACAGAAGTAAGGGAGCTAGCACAGCGCAGTGCTGAAGCGGCGAAAGAGATCAAAACATTGATCAGTGCTTCAAGTAGCAATATCAAAGTTGGCTCAAAGCAAGTCAATGAAACCGTCGAAACAATGGAAGATATTGTGGTACATGTTAAAAATGTGACTGATTTAATTGGTGAAATTAGTCTTGCATCATCAGAACAGAGTGCAGGTTTAAAAGAGCTTGGTCGCGCTGTTGAAAAATTGGAATCGATTACGCATGAAAATGCGAATTATGTTTCTAAAGCATCAATGATTTCAGGTGAAATGAAAGTACAAACTAATTACTTAGTTAGTGCAATCAATGTATTTCATTAATTTGTCATTATTTAAGAAGTAAAAGAAAAAGACACCTACTAAAAATAGGTGTCTTTGTGTTTATCTAAATCACGTTTTTATCATGATAAAATCAATGGCTTAAAAGCTTGTCCAATCATCATCTTCACCATCATTTACAGTCGCTGTTCCTTTTGCTGGCTTTTTCTCTTTCGCGTCATCCTTGACTGTATTTTTTATCTTCTCATCTTTTGTATGCAGTGATTTTTCAGATGAGAATTGTTTTTCTATTACTTTGTGTTGTGCCTTCTTATTGAACTGTTCACTTTCAGCCGTTTTAAACTGCTCAACGATTTGTTCAAGATTACCCGCTTCTTCAGTTAATAAGCTGGCAACAGCAGATGATTGTTCAACCATAGTGGCATTTTGCTGTGTGGCTTTATCCATTTCAGTGACCGCAAGAGAGACTTGAGTAATACCTCGAGTTTGCTCTTCTGACGCAGATAAAATTTCTGTCATTGAATCTTCAACATGTTTTACGGACGTCAATATTTCGCCCATAGAAATGCTAACTTGTTCAACCAGATCGTTACCATGACGAACACGGCTAATAGAGGCATCAATTAACTCTTTTATTTCCTTTGCAGCTTCGGCACTGCGTTGTGCTAGCTCCCTTACTTCTGTTGCAACCACCGAGAAACCTCGACCTTGTTCACCTGCTCTTGCGGCTTCAACCGCAGCATTTAACGAGAGAATATTGGTTTGGAAAGCGATGCTATTGATAACGGCAGTGATTTCACCAATTTTTTGTGAGCTATCGGCAATATCAGTCATCGTTTTCACCATTCTATTGGTGACATCGCCCCCTTTGCTGGCAATATTGGAAGTCTGACTGATAAGGTGTGAAACTTCACGAGCACTTTCTGTATTATTTCTCACTGTTGCTGTGAGTTGCTCCATACTTGATGCGGTTTCTTCTAATGCACTCGCTTGCTCTTCGGTACGACAAGAAAGATCGGTATTCCCTGCAGATAATTCTTGAACGCCTGTATAAATATGATGGCTTGTCCCTCGGATCGCATTCACAATTAATGACAGTTCAGTACGCATATATTGAATACCTGTTATTAATTGGTCGATTTCATTATTTCCTTTCGCTGTGACATCTTTATTTTCTAATAAGTTTCCTTGTGAAATTTCCGACATATAATCGACAATTTGATTGATACGTAAAACAATATTTCGACGTATCCAAAGTACAACAAGGACAGTAAAAAGAATAAAAACAAACATAAAGACAAAAGCTAAAACCAAGGTACGTTCATAATTACCTTGAGCTGCTTTTATTGCATGAGTAACAACGTTATCACTGAGATAATCTGTTGCTTCATAAAGGGATTGAGTAAAGCGCTCATTGGTATTATGTGCATAAAGAGATTGAAAACCGTAGTAATCACGAATTTCTAAACACGATACAAGTTGGTCAAGATCGTAAAGCACACGGTTAAAGAGTTTTTTCATGCTCTCTATTTTTTCGGGATCAAAATTTGCTTCTTCGGTAGCAGTGAAGTATGTAGTTATAATACGTATAACTTCTTGTTTTCTTTTGGGATAAGAGGAAATGAAATCAGAAATTTTATTTTCTGCAATATCTGGTGTGAGATGAGCTTCAAACATAACATTTAGCATATCTTCACGTAATTTATTTAATTCAGCATAACCATAATCCATCGTTTTTATCTGTTCAAAGCCATTCGCTAATTGTGAGATCCGCTTATTTGTTAAACTCGCATCACGGATACTCATTGCACCAGAAAAAAGTTGAATGGCGCAAAACAGTATTAAGATAAACATTAAGCCATTAGATATTTTTATTCGTTTCAGCATAGCCTTACCTATTTAATTGGTTTGTAGGACACACAGCAAGGAGCGATAACTATTTATCAATTAAACTTATTCGGCTAGATGTTTAAAAACTTTACCTTTTCTACTCTTTTTGATAGTAAAGACGACTTAT
This sequence comes from Proteus vulgaris, assembly GCF_016647575.1. Taxonomy (GTDB): domain Bacteria; phylum Pseudomonadota; class Gammaproteobacteria; order Enterobacterales; family Enterobacteriaceae; genus Proteus; species Proteus mirabilis_B. The sequence continues at coordinate 3,786,123 of NZ_CP032663.1, read as the reverse complement.
ATTTCTTTTTTTAGCTTTAATTGCCAGCTAATGGCTAAAATTTTCTAATGATTAATAGAAAAATCTATAAGTATATTAGCTTACTTATTTTTTGTGTTAATTGTTAATTTATAAATTTAAATAATCTTTTGTTGGATATTAAAGCGATAATAAGCAGTATTTTATTTTTATTTATCTTTTTATCTTATGATAAGACAAATAAAATTATCGCTTTCATAAACACTCTTAATTTTTCTTAAAAAATGTGTTTATTTCGTATAAAAAATGATCTTTTTTTTGTGTTTATGTGCGGTGAGATTAGAAATACTCCCAGAAAAAGCACTGGGAGTATGGTAGGTAGAGGTTTTGTTATATGTTCTGGACTATTTTCTACACAGCTATCTTTCACATCATAGTGTGAGAGATATCATTAAAAGCTTTCCCAATTATCGTCAGTTTCATGATTATTGGTTTTGATTGTTGGTGTTTTAAGTGTTTCCGAGTCTTGTGATTTAGCTGAAAATGCAGGCAACTTAGTTTTAGTTGGCGCAACTTTTTCGTGCTCCACTTTGAATGTATTCACAATCGTATCCAACATACTTGCTTGTTCACTTAATGTGGCAGAAGCAGCCGTTGATTGCTCAACCATCGCCGCATTTTGCTGAGTGGCTTTATCCATTTCATTAACAGCAAGGCTGATCTGTGCAATACCACGGGTTTGCTCTTCTGATGCAGATAAAATTTCTTTCATCGAACCCGAAACATGATTAACAGATGTGACAATCTCACCCATTGATAAACTTACTTGTTCGACAAGATCATTACCTTGTCTAACACGTAATATTGTTGATTCAATCAGCTCTTTGATCTCTTTCGCCGCTTCTGCACTACGCTGTGCTAAATTACGAACTTCACTTGCAACCACAGAGAAACCACGGCCTTGTTCACCCGCTCTAGCCGCTTCAACGGCAGCGTTTAGGGCTAATATGTTGGTTTGGAAAGCAATATCATCAATAACTGCGGTGATTTCACCAATTTTTTGTGAGCGGTCGGCAATGTCTGTCATTGTCATTACCATCTTATTACTATGCTCACCACCTTGAACGGCAATATCAGCAGTACTCATAACAAGCTCTGTGACTTCACGAGCGCTTTCTGTGTTGTTACGAATAGTTGCGGTCATCTGTTCCATGCTGGATGCCGTTTCTTCTAATGCGCTGGCTTGCTCTTCCGTTCTACTAGATAAATCATTATTACCCGCAGCAATCTCTTGTACGCCAGTATAAATGGTTGCACTAGTATTTCGAATAGAGCTTACCATCTCTTTTAATTGAGCACGCATTTGCTGTAAGCCGAGCATGAGTTGATCAATTTCAGTCTTACCTGAAACATCGCTATCAATACGACTGACTAAATCACCTTTAGCAATTGCCTCTTGATAAATGATCATTTGGTTAATGCGCACAATGATGTATTTGCGGATCCAAATAAGCACTAAGGTGGTAAAGATGAGGAAGATACCCATAAAGAGTGATGCTATCCACAACATGCTGTGGTAGTTATCTTCTGCTTCAATCACTGAAGGATTCACAACTTCATCGGTAATAAAGTCCGTGGCTTCATACAATGAATTCGTGAAGTTAGTGTTTGCTGGGCTTTTTAAAATTAAACGAACTGCGTTAGTGTTGCGTTCACTTAAATACTGCGCCAGTAAATCAAGATCAGCTCGGCTCTTTTGATAGAGCTGTTTGATCTGAGCCATACGTTGCTGATCGAAACCTGTTTGCGCAGATAGCTCAACATACTCATTCATCAATGCATCAACTTGCGCTTTACGTGCAGGCATGGTTTGCATAAATGTGGTGATGTTCGCATCCTCAGCTTGAGGATTTGAAATATAACTAAATGCTTGTGCAATAATATCAGTACGTAATGTATTCAACTCCGCATAGGTATTATCCATTGTGCGTAGTTGATCGAAACTGTATGAAATTTTTTTAAGAGTATTTTGAGTCTGGTAGGCATCGTGAATGCTTTGTACTCCAGAAATGATCTGAATAATACAAAACAGAGTCAGGACACACATTAAACCTTGAGAGATTTTAATTCGTTTTAACATAACCCTACCTATTAGCTTTGCCTTTTCGTTGGTAAGTGGGAGGTCCACTTAGCAGAATGATTAATTCGGCTGGAATGTTAAAAACTTTAGTGTGAAAGAATTTATTTCCCTTACTTAATATAAATAGGTAGAAAATAAACGTTAGATGGTTATTTTTATTGGGTTATTACTAGATAGGGTGAGATTATGTTTTGTGTAAATAGTGCTATTGTAAAATGATATAAATACCGTAAGTGAAATGAATTGTATAAATTTTCAGAATGAATTGAAGGGCGAAAATAAAGGAACTATTTCACTTAAAATAGTTCCTTTTTTAATGAATTGCGTTGTATTACTGGGCTTCAAATGTGTTTGTCATTTCTTCCAGTGTTTCTTGTAACTCCATCCACTCCATTTCCACTTCTTCTAGTGCAGATTTCGTAACACCTTGTCGGCTTAAGCAATCAGAAAGCTCATTTTTACGGCTAGTATCATAAATGCCACTATCAGAAAGAGCAGTTTCGATATCACTAAGCTCTTGGCTTAATTTATCCATCTTGCTTTCTAATGTTGTGAGTTTCTTGCGTAGAGGCTGGGTTTGTTGTCTAAACTCCGCTTCTTTGCGTTTTTGCTCTTTTTTATCTTGAGCGCTTAAATTGGTGCTTGTCGTGATATTGTCGTTATCTTGTTGGCTCTTATTTGCTTGTGTCTCTTGACGATTTTGATCAACTAACCACTGTTGGTAATCATCAAGATCACCATCAAATGGCTCAACTTGACCATCGTGTACCAGATAGAGATCGTCAGTGGTCGAGCGTAATAAATGCCTATCATGCGATACGACAACAATTGCCCCTTCAAAGCTAATTAAAGCTTGAGTGAGTGCTTGGCGCATATCTAGATCAAGGTGGTTTGTTGGTTCATCCATTAATAGCAAGTTAGGGCGTTGCCAAACTAAAAGTGATAAGACCAAGCGCGCCTTTTCACCCCCAGAGAATTGACCACAAGCATCTGTGACTTTATCGCCATGAAAACCGAAACCACCCAAGTAATCACGTAATTTTTGTTCAGTTTCTTTAGGTGCTAAACGCGTTAAATGTTGTAGTGCCGATTCATCTGAGCGCAAAAACTCTAATTGATGCTGGGCAAAATAACCAAGCTTAATACCTTTAGAAAGTGCCAATTTCCCCTGTAACGGTTCAATTTCACCTGCAAGTAATTTAATCAGTGTCGATTTACCCGCACCATTGCGTCCTAATAATCCAATACGCGAGCCGGGAACTAAATTGAGTTTGATATCATTAAGAATAACTTTTTCACCATAACCCGCGCTGACTTTCTCCATTGATAAAAGTGGATTAGGTAAGCTTTCAGGTTGGCGGAAGCTAAAATGGAATGGGTTATCTGAATGCGCAGGAGCAACCTTTTCCATTCGCTCAAGCATTTTGACACGGCTTTGAGCTTGTTTGGCTTTTGTCGCTTTCGCTTTAAATCTATCTATGAAGCTCTGTAAGTGTGCAATTTTGGCTTGTTGATTTTCAAACAGAGCTTGCTGTTGTGCGAGTTTGGTTGCACGTTGCATTTCAAACGAAGAGTAGTTACCTGAATATTCAAAGATTTTTTCTTGCTCGATATGCAAGATTTTATCTACGATAGGATCAAGAAAATCACGGTCATGGGAAATTAAAATAAGCGTGCCTGTGTAGCTTTTTAGCCATTTTTCTAGCCAAATAACGGCATCTAAATCTAAGTGGTTGGTTGGTTCATCGAGTAGCAGTAAATCAGAGCGACAAATCAGCGCTTGTGCCAAGTTTAAACGCATTCTCCAGCCACCTGAAAATGATTTTACAGGTTCATTAAGCTGTTGTTGGCTAAAACCTAAACCATTCAGTAAAGTTGCTGCACGAGATTGTATCGTCCATGCATTAATCGCATCTAATTGCCCGTGGATCAGAGCGATAGCATGGCCGTCATTTATTTCGTTCGCTTTTTGTAATCGTTGTTCTAACTGGCGATATTCTCTATCACCATCAATAACATAATCAATAGCAGGTACATCAAGCGCAGGTGTTTCTTGGTTAACCCACGCCATTGACCATGTACTAGGATAGGTGACATTGCCTGCTTCAGCTTGCAGCTCACCTTTCAATAAAGAAAGTAATGTGGTTTTGCCACAGCCATTTTTACCGACTAGACCAATCTTTTGCCCTGGATTAATGGTTGCACTGGCATTGTCCAGTAACACTCTGACACCACGGCGAATTTGCAAAGAAGAAAAAACAATCATAAATATCGTCTATTAAGAGTATGTAAATTAATATATAGAGTAAGTTGTTCGTAACAGTTGGTCACAATGCGTGCATGGTAACGGAAAAAACAGTTTCTGACACGTTTTGTAAGGAGGAATGATGTCAAACGCATCAAATGTATTACTGGTGTATGTTCATCCCGAGCCGCGCCAATCAGTCGCCAATAAAGCGTTATTAAAAGCGGTGAGGGATTTAGAGAATATAACTATCCATGATTTATATGCTACTTATCCTGATTTTTTTATTGATATACACCATGAACAATCCTTGTTGTGTAAGCACCAAGTGATCGTTTTTCAATTTCCATTGCAAACATATAGTTGCCCAGCATTATTAAAAGAGTGGCAAGACAGAGTGTTAACTCGTCCATTTGCTAACAAAGCTGGTAGAGCGCAATTAAAGGGTAAGTCATTTCGTTGTGTTATTACAACGGGAGAGCCTGAACAGGCTTATCAATATAATGGGAAGAATCACTACACACTGACAGAATTATTACGTCCTTTTGAATTAATGGCAGAAATGTGTGGTATGCGCTGGCTATCACCAATGATTGTATATTCAGCAAGACAACAATCCAAAACAACACTGACTCATATCGGTGAGGCTTATCGCCATTGGTTAAGTGCGCCACTTGAAGGGGAGCAAGCCTAATGGAAGATAATTGGATGATTAAAGCTGTGCTCTTTTTCTTGTGTGCTGCCGTGATTATGGTACCGATTGCACAACGCCTTAAAATTGGTGCAGTACTCGGCTATTTGATTGCCGGTATTGCCATTGGTCCTTGGGGATTAGGGCTGTTTAAAGATGTTGATAACATCTTACATTTTGCTGAATTAGGTGTGGTCTTTTTAATGTTTCTTATTGGTTTGGAATTGAATCCAGCCAAACTATGGGAATTAAGACGTGCCATTTTTGGTGTTGGTTCAATGCAGGTGGTATTAACGGCTTCTATTTTTTCAGGGCTCATTCTCGTTTTTACTTCTTTTTCATGGCAGGCAGCTGTTATTGGAGGCTTAGGTATTGCGATGTCTTCTACGGCGATGGCATTGCAACTTATGAACGAGAAAGGGATGAATCATAATGAAGGCGGACAATTAGGTTTTGCTGTTTTACTTTTCCAAGATATGGCAGTTATTCCTATCCTTGCTGTTATCCCTTTGTTAGCTGGAGAAACGGCAAGCAGTGATTGGTATCGCATTGGCGTGAAAGTGGCAGCTTTTGCTGGATTGCTGATTTGTGGTCGTTATTTATTACGCCCACTCTTGCGCTTAGTGGTGAAATCGGGAGTAAGAGAAGTTTTTACTGCCGCAGCGCTGCTTGTTGTGTTAGGTGCTGCTATTTTTATGGAAACCCTTGGTTTTTCAATGGCGATGGGAACCTTTATTGCGGGTGTGTTATTGGCAGATTCAGAGTATCGACACGAATTAGAGATCTCTATTGAGCCTTTTAAAGGTCTACTTTTAGGACTCTTTTTTATCTCTGTCGGTATGTCTTTAGATATCGGTATCTTATGGCGGTATCTTCCACAAGTATTATTGGGTGTCTTAGTTCTGGTTATTGTAAAAGCATTGATACTTTATAGTATCGCTTGGTTAGCCAGACTGCGTTTTTCCACACGACTACAATTCTCAGCTGTGTTAAGCCAAGGCGGGGAATTTGCGTTTGTTGTTTTCTCGACATCGATGGCTATGGGCGTATTAGATAGTCAGCAAATGGCGTTATTGTTGGTTGTTGTCACACTTTCTATGATGACAACGCCTCTTGTGATGCAAATGACAGACGCTGTGTTTGCTCGTCGTTATAATGACGCTAAAACGGACGAACAGCCCTTTGTTGAAAATAACCACCCAGAGGTCATCCTTGTCGGATTTGGTCGAATGGGACAGGTTGTAGGACGCTTGTTAATGGCGAATAAGATTAACGTCACGGTATTAGAGCATGATGTCGGAAGCATAAGCACCATGCGTAAATATGGCTATAAAGTTTATTACGGTGATGCCACTGATCTCAATTTATTGCGCGCAGCTGGTGCTGAACATGCTAAAACTATTGTTATCACCAGTAATGAACCTGAAGCAACGATGGAAATTGTTCATCTCTGTCAGCATCACTTCCCTAATTTGCATATTATTGCAAGGGCAAGAGGGCGTGTTGAAGCTCATGAGTTGCTCAAAGCGGGTGTGACAGATTTTAGCCGTGAAACATTTTCGAGTGCTTTAGAATTAGGGCGTAAAACGTTGATTGAATTAGGAATGCATCCTCATCAAGCTTATCGAGCACAACAGCATTTTCGTCGTCTGGATATCAACTTATTGAGAAAGCTGGTGGATGAATCACCTGAAGAAGTTTCTAACGTTTCACGAGTAAAAGAAGCGAGACGGGAACTTGAGGAGTTATTTAGTGAAGAAATTCGTCAAGAGCACCATCAGCCTGATATTTGGGATGAATCTTTAACAGAAGACATTCCTGAAATACGTAAAGAAAAAAAATCTATTGATAAATAGGAGAACTGACCCCATGTCTGCAACCCGTAAACGCTTTATCGCAGGAGCTGTGTGTCCACACTGTCAAGCTCAAGATACACTCAAAATGTGGCGTGAAGATAAAGTGGATATTGTGGAATGTGCGAAATGTGGCCATCAACAACGGCAAACAGAGGGTGAAGTTAATGCCCTTGTTCGTGAAAATGAGCAGGTCATTGGGATCTTTACACCACAATAATTGTAGGTTTTTTGATATAACCCGATACAGAAGATTTATTTTTCGTTACAATCGGGAAAATTTTGCCCACGGGTATGTAGGAGATGTCATGAAAGTAGCAAACGACTTGGTAGTTAGTCTGGCTTATCAAGTAAGATCAGAAGACGGTGTTTTAGTTGATGAGTCCACGGTGAGCGCACCGTTAGACTATCTGCATGGCCGTGGTTCTTTAATCAGTGGTTTAGAAAATGCATTAACAGGTCGCGAAGTCGGTGAAAAATTCGACGTAGAAGTGGCTTCTGATGATGCGTATGGTCAATACGACGAAAACTTAGTTCAACGCGTACCGAAAGATGTTTTTGTTGGTGTTGATGAGTTAGAAGTTGGTATGCGTTTTCTTGCTGATACCGATCAAGGTCCAGTACCAGTAGAAATTACAGGTATTGAAGGTGACGAAGTTATCGTTGATGGTAACCACATGTTAGCGGGTCAAAACCTGAAGTTTCATGTTGAAATCGTTGCAATTCGTGAAGCGACTGAAGAAGAATTAGCTCACGGTCACGTACACGGTGAAGAAGAAGAGCACGAATGTTGTGGTGGCCACGGTCACGGTGAAGAAGGCGGATGCTGTGGCGGTGGTCATGGTCATGGTCATTCACACGGTGAAGAAGGTGGATGCTGCGGTGGCGGCGGTCATGGTCACGGTGGTCACGGCCACGGTCATGGCGGTTGTGGTTGCCAGCACTAATCTTTCGTTGAAAAGATCAAAAGGAGCGTTTAAACGCTCCTTTTTTGTTTTCGGTTTTGATATCAATAACAAACGAGAACTTAGTAGTGAGGTGGAGGCGTTTCATCCTCAGGTCTAGCAAGTATTGAAGTTTGAGAGTTTTTTAGGCGCTCAGAAACAATTTTTAAGGCTTCTTTAAAGCGGCTAATTTCTATTTGCTGCTGTGTGACCACTTGGTTTAATTCTTCAATAGTCGCATCTTGGAAAGCAACTTTGCTTTCTAATTGAATGAGCAATCGCTCTACTTCCTTAATATCCATTGTGTTTTTCCTCCTTTAAAATGTCCTATTACGACGAATATGATGAACAAACTCGCGAAATTTAATCTTATTTACTGATATATACACAGGAAGACATAAATCTGGTTTGAGATAAAAGACTATTTTGCTAATGTGATAGCACTCTGTGCTGACAAAAATCCTAACATTAACTGTTAAGAGTGTCGGCAAATTTTTTAAATTCATATAAAATTGCTACCCGCGGATGAGATCTATACCGCAACGACAGCAAGATGTGATGCAAAACGTTTAAGCAAAGATCTATGATGATCGCTTGTAAAACGTAGCGACTCACTAACATATACTGGAGAATGGGATGAAATCTTTATTAAAAACGACGTTGCTGGCAACCAGTTTAGCTTTCGCATTCAGTGCACCTCATGCATTCGCTGAAGAAGCTACAGCTAAAGTGCCAACATTAAATAGCGCATTTAAAACTCAAAATGAGCAAAATGCCTATGCGTTAGGCGCGTCGATGGGTCGCTATATGGAAGCTGCATTACAAGAACAAAAAAATATTGGTATTACTTTAGATTCTAAACAACTGTTAGCAGGTGTTCAGGATGCATTTAATAGCAAATCAAAATTATCAGACGCTGAAATTGAATTAACATTAGCGGCTTTTGAAGATCAAGTCCGTACTGCTGCAACAGCAAAAATGGAAAAAGAAGCGACTGAGAACAAAACTGCGGGTGATAAATTCCGTACAGAGTTTGCCGCTGAGAAAGGTGTAGTAAAAACTAAATCAGGTCTACTGTATTTAGTTGAAAACCCAGGTAAAGGCAAAACACCAACAGATGCTGATCGTGTTACTGTAAACTACAAAGGCATGCTGATTGATGGTAAACAATTTGATAGCTCTTATGATCGTAACGAACCTCTGACAATCAGCCTGAAAAGCGTTATTCCTGGCTGGACTGAAGGTATGAAGTACATCAAAGAAGGCGGTAAAATCAAGTTAGTTATTCCACCAGAATTAGGCTACGGACAACGTGCAACAAGTGGTATTCCTGCTAACTCAACATTAGTATTTGAAGTTGAATTACTGAGTGTTGAAAGCGATAAGTAATTCACTTATCTCTAATTATCACTAAAAAAATGCTGACATTAATGTCAGCATTTTTATTTCTAATGTATAGCTCATTATTTGTTTCTTAACACATAGCGTTAGTCCACAGTCTCTTCAATAATAATGGCTTTGGGCTTTTTGAAAACAAACAGCAAGCCCACAATGATTGCGCCCATCCCAGCCAAACTTAGCCAAGACATCTTGTTACCTAAGAAGATGTAATCCATTAATGCGGTCACGCCAGGTACTAAATAAAATAAGCTAGTGACATTAACCAAATTACCCGTAGTGAGTAAGCGGTATAATAGCAACTGAGCAACAACAGAAATGATCACCGCAAGCCAAAGTACAGGAATAACAAAGCCAATGTCGAATGAAGCATGAAAGGGCTGGAAGGGGACAAATAATAAACACAACACAAGGCTAACAACATATTGTAGCGGTAAGGCATCCATCGGCGCTAATTGCAGTTTTTTCTGTGAGATCGCACCAAAGCTCATGCAAAGTAGTGCAACTAACGCATAAATCATTCCCGTTAATGAGAGGGATGTATTAAATAAACTTTGGGCAACCACTAACACTAATCCAGCCAAGGCGATTAAAAGCCCTAATAGACGCGTCGCTGTAAAATTACGTTCTATTATCCATAATGTAATAATCGGCTGAACACCCATAATTGTGGCTAACATTCCCGGTGTAATACTATTAGCGAGCGCTAAAAGATAACAGATAGAATAACCACCAATAATAAGTAAACCGACCCATGCCGTTTTTAAACGACTTCCTTTTGGTGGTAAAAAGCGATGACGCTGAATACACAAAAAAGAGAGAAACGCTAAAGCGATAATAAAACGCCAAGTTAAAATTGCAAATGAGCTACCATTATCTAAACCCCAGCGAGAAAAGATAGCGCCACTACTCCACAATAAAACGAATAACGTTGTTGGGCCGAATTTTGCCCAATATTGACGTAAGTACATGATGATATACCTGTAAAATAAGCAATAAGAGAGCTTGATTATTTTTAATGATTATTAGCAAATTGATAAAATATCAATGAATAAACGCAAGCAACATATCACTATATAAGTGGTGATTAAGTACGTTCTTAAGCTAAGTAAACAAATCAAGCAACGTGAGCTGCAACAACCGTTGTATTGACTACAACCACTTTCACAGGCGGAGGTGGTGAAGAGAGAATCTCAATAGGTATAGAAGCAACAGAAATTAATCCTATTATTGATGAAGTTTGCTGAGATTGGCATATCATCAGTGTATTCATAGGATTAATCGCTCGTTAAAATAACAATAATTTGGAATATAGGTAATCTATTCAGTAGTGTCAATCTTTATCCTGCCCACACCAAAAAAGGAAAATTTTCAAAAAATAAAGGTGGGAATAAGTCCAAAAGATAAAGAAAAATGAAAAAAGCTGTGACCTATCACAAAGCTCTTATTCTAAGTCACTTGACGTAGATCTTCTGGCGATCTAACGTCAGAATCGTTCTTAATTCTGTTTTTATATTTAAATTTTTTTAATATTGAATTGATCCGCAATGACGAATCGTTATAAAAAATAGAACCTCAAGTCATTATCATAATTAAAGCCTTTAAGGATTATATAATCAAATGTCTAGCCCGTTATTTAATGGTGACAGCAGCGAGTTTGAAAAACTAGATAGCCGACCTTTTACTCAAACTGATCACGAAATACTAAAGTCCTATGAAGCAGCTGTGGATGGTTTGGCAATGCTCATCGGCAATCATTGCGAAATCGTATTGCACTCTCTGGAAGATTTGAAATGTTCAGCGGTTAAAATCGCGAATGGAGAACATACTGGTCGTAAGATTGGTTCTCCAATTACCGATTTGGCATTACAAATGTTACATGACATCACAGATGAAGATTCAAGTTTTTCAAAGGCTTATTTTACTAGAGCAAAAAGTGGTGCATTGATGAAGTCAATCACGATTGCTATTCGTAATCGTGAACGTCGTGTCATTGGTTTATTGTGTATTAATATGAACCTTGATGTTCCATTCTCTGAAATAATCAAAACCTTTATTCCTGAAGAAACGCATGAAGTTGCATCCGATGTTAACTTTGCCTCATCTGTCGATGATTTAGTGGCTCAAACATTAGAGTTTACGATTGAAGAAGTAAATAATGATCGTGAAGTTGCGAATAATGCCAAGAATAAACAAGTGGTGTTAAGCCTTTATGAGAAAGGTATTTTTGATATTAAAGATGCCATCAATCAGGTTGCAGATCGCTTAAATATCTCAAAACATACTGTGTATCTCTATATTCGCCAGTTTAAAAATGGAGAATAAGGCAACATTATGAGTTCCTTGACATATTGTTTAGTGGTTACAGGGCCTCATTACGGAACTGAACAAGCTTCAAGTGCCTATTTGTTCGCAAATGCCCTTCTTGAAAAGGGGCATCAAATTTCACAAATTTTCTTCTATCGAGAAGGTGTTGTGAATGCTAATAAATTGGTATCGCCTGCAAATGATGAATTTGATCTCCCTAAAGCGTGGGTTACATTGGCGAAAGAACATCAAATTCCCCTGCATGTTTGTGTTGCCGCCGCATTGCGTAGAGGAATTATCGATGAGCAGCAGGCAAAAGAGCAGGAAATGGATAGCCATAACATGGCAACTGAATTTGAGTTAAGTGGGTTGGGTTCACTGGCTCAAGCGATGTTAACCTGTTCCCGTGTGGTGCAATTTTAATGAAGAAAATGAATTCAATCGCATTCCTTTTTACTCAAGCACCTCATGGTAATAGTGCAGGGCGAGAAGGTTTAGATGCTTTACTCGCAACCTCTGCATTAACAGAAGATATTGGTGTTTTTTTTATCTCTGATAGTGTGTTTCAACTTGTTGAAAATCAACAACCTGAAGGAGTGCTATCACGTCATCATGCTGCAACATTTAAAGTGCTACCCTTGTATGATGTGACAAACGTCTATATATCACAGAAAGACATGGCTCATCGTGGATTATCCTCTCAAACTTCTTTTGTGTTGGATGCACAGGTGATATCCCAAGAAGATATTGCTCAAAAATTGAGTGAATATGATGTGGTATTACGCTTTTAATACAGAAGTTAGTCAGGAAGGTTGAACGGTTATGTTGTATACTTATTCTGTCTCTATTTATCAAAGTGATTTAGAGGCTTTTTTATCTTTATTGACAAAAGAAGATGATGTTTTGTTAATACAAGATGGTGTACTGGCAGTTCTTGAAGACAATCCCTTATTAAAATATTGTCTCCAACAGCAAATTTCAGTTTACGCATTAATTGATGATGTTTTGGCAAGAGGCTTAAAAGATCAAGTATCTCATCACATTAAACTTATCAATTATGGTGATTTTGTCGATTTAACGGTAAAACACCCCCAACAAATTCATTGGGGAGCGTAGAATTGCTGTATAATTCTTGACACATGAGCCCGTCAGCAATAAAATTCTGCGTCCTCATGTTTTGTCTTGTTGACAAGACAGAGTTCAAATCCGTGTTTACGAAGCAAAAACCAGGAGCTTTTTTTAAATGGCAACTATTAACCAGCTGGTGCGCAAATCTCGTAGCTCGAAAGTTGTTAAAAGCAACGTTCCAGCTCTGGAAGCTTGCCCGCAAAAACGTGGCGTATGTACTCGTGTATATACTACCACTCCAAAAAAACCAAACTCAGCACTGCGTAAAGTATGCCGTGTGCGTTTGACTAACGGTTTCGAAGTTTCTTCCTACATCGGTGGTGAAGGCCACAACTTGCAGGAACACTCCGTAATCTTAATCCGTGGTGGTCGTGTTAAAGACTTACCAGGTGTGCGTTACCACACTGTTCGCGGCGCGCTGGACTGTTCCGGTGTTAAAGACCGTAAACAAGCTCGTTCTAAGTACGGTGTGAAGAAGCCAAAGGCTTAATGGTTCTCCGTTAAGTAAGGCCAAACATTTTTTCACCATTAATGTCAAAATAAACTCATTGAGTTTTGGACAACCCTGAATTTAAACGGAGTATTTCCATGCCACGTCGTCGTGTAATTGGTCAACGTAAAATTCTGCCAGATCCTAAGTTCGGATCAGAACTGCTGGCCAAATTTGTAAACATTCTGATGGTAGACGGTAAAAAATCTACTGCAGAATCTATCGTATATAATGCGCTTGAGACCCTGGCTCAGCGTTCAGGCAAAACTGAACTGGAAGCGTTCGAAATCGCATTAGATAACGTACGTCCTACTGTGGAAGTTAAATCCCGCCGTGTTGGTGGTTCAACTTACCAAGTTCCAGTTGAAGTACGCCCAGTTCGTCGTAATGCATTAGCAATGCGTTGGATTGTTGAAGCTGCTCGTAAACGCGGTGATAAATCCATGGCTCTTCGCCTGGCAAATGAATTATCTGATGCGGCTGAAAACAAAGGCGCTGCTGTTAAGAAACGTGAAGACGTTCACCGTATGGCAGATGCAAACAAGGCGTTCGCACACTACCGTTGGTAATCCACGGAGTATCGCAACTCTTTTCAGGACAGCTCTGCTGTCCTTTACCTGAATTGAACGCCCACGAGAGAGGAAAAAATGGCTCGTCAAACCCCCATAGCACGCTACCGTAATATCGGTATCAGTGCGCACATCGATGCCGGTAAAACCACTACAAGTGAACGTATTCTGTTTTATACCGGTGTAAACCATAAAATTGGTGAAACTCACGAAGGTTCAGCAACAATGGACTGGATGGAGCAGGAGCAGGAACGTGGTATTACTATCACATCCGCAGCAACTACTGCATTCTGGTCTGGTATGGCTAAACAGTTTGAGCCTCACCGTGTAAACATCATCGACACCCCGGGACACGTTGACTTCACAATCGAAGTAGAACGTTCTATGCGTGTTCTTGATGGCGCGGTTATGGTTTACTGTGCAGTTGGTGGTGTTCAGCCTCAGTCAGAAACAGTATGGCGCCAGGCTAACAAATATCATGTACCACGTATCGCGTTCGTTAACAAAATGGACCGTATGGGTGCAAACTTCCTGCGTGTTGTTGAACAAATCAAAACACGTCTGGCAGCAAACCCAGTTCCACTGCAAATCCCAGTAGGCGCTGAAGAAAATTTCACCGGTGTTGTTGATTTAATTAAAATGAAATCAATCCGTTGGAATGAAGAAGACCAAGGTGTTACCTTCGAATACGAAGACATTCCTGCAAATCTGCAAGATTTAGCTGAAGAATGGCACAACAACCTGGTTGAATCTGCTGCTGAAGCATCAGAAGACCTGATGGACAAATATCTGGGCGGTGAAGAACTGACAGAAGCAGAAATCAAAGCTGCTCTGCGTAAACGCGTTCTAGATAACGAAATTATCCTGGTTACCTGTGGTTCTGCATTTAAGAACAAAGGTGTTCAGGCAATGCTGGATGCGGTAATTGAATACCTGCCAGCACCAACAGATGTTCCTGCTATCAACGGTATGTTACCAGACGGTAAAGATACTCCAGCAGAACGTCATTCAAGCGACGAAGAGCCATTCTCATCTCTGGCATTCAAAATCGCTACTGACCCATTTGTTGGTAACTTAACATTCTTCCGTGTGTACTCTGGTGTTGTAAACTCAGGTGACACAGTTCTGAACCCGGTTAAAGACAAAAAAGAACGTTTTGGCCGTATTGTTCAGATGCATGCTAACAAGCGTGAAGAAATTAAAGAAGTTCGTGCGGGCGACATCGCTGCTGCTATCGGTCTGAAAGACGTAACTACAGGTGATACTTTATGTGCAATTGATGCACCAATCATCTTAGAACGTATGGAATTCCCAGAGCCAGTAATCTCTGTTGCTATCGAACCTAAGACTAAAGCTGACCAAGAAAAAATGGGTATCGCTCTGAACCGTCTGGCTCAAGAAGATCCATCTTTCCGCGTATCAAGCGACGAAGAAACTGGTCAGACTATCATTGCTGGTATGGGTGAGCTGCACTTAGACGTGTTAGTTGACCGTATGCGTCGTGAATTTAAAGTTGAAGCGAACGTAGGTAAACCACAGGTTGCTTACCGTGAAACTATTCGTGATACAGTAACTGATATCGAAGGTAAGCACGCGAAACAATCTGGTGGTCGTGGTCAGTACGGTCATGTTGTTATCGACCTGTCTCCATTACCAGCAGGTGGTGAAGAGAACTACGTATTTATCAACGATATCGTTGGTGGTGTAATTCCTAAAGAATTCATCCCAGCTGTTGATAAAGGTATTCAAGAACAGCTGAAATCTGGTCCATTAGCAGGTTACCCTGTTGTGGATATTCAGGCTCGTTTACATTACGGTTCTTACCATGATGTTGACTCCTCAGAAATCGCGTTTAAAATTGCCGCATCAATGGCATTTAAAGACGGCTTCATGAAAGCTAAGCCAATTCTGCTTGAGCCAGTCATGAAAGTTGAGATTGAAACGCCAGAAGATTACATGGGCGACGTTATCGGTGACTTAAACCGTCGTCGTGGTATGGTTGAAGGTATGGACGATCTGCCTACCGGTAAGATCATCCGTGCTCAAGTACCACTGGCTGAGATGTTCGGTTATGCAACTGACCTGCGTTCACAAACTCAGGGTCGTGCTTCTTACTCTATGGAGTTCTTGAAGTACAACGAAGCGCCTAGCAACGTCGCTCAGGCTATTATCGAAGCTCGTAAAGCGAAATAAGATCCTTTCGAGTTCAATTTAGTTTACGCTCCCTCTAATTGAGGGAGCGATATTAAGGAATATAGTCGTGTCTAAAGAAAAATTTGAACGTTCAAAACCGCACGTTAACGTTGGTACTATCGGCCACGTTGACCACGGTAAAACAACTCTGACTGCTGCAATCACTACAGTTTTAGCTAAAACTTACGGTGGTGCTGCTCGTGCATTCGATCAAATCGATAACGCACCAGAAGAAAAAGCTCGTGGTATCACCATCTCTACTTCACACGTAGAATATGACACTCCAACTCGTCACTACGCACACGTAGACTGCCCAGGTCACGCCGACTATGTTAAAAACATGATCACTGGTGCTGCGCAAATGGACGGAGCTATCCTGGTTGTTGCTGCGACTGATGGCCCAATGCCACAAACTCGTGAGCACATCCTGTTAGGTCGTCAGGTTGGTGTTCCTTACATCATCGTATTCCTGAACAAATGTGACATGGTAGATGATGAAGAGTTACTGGAATTAGTAGAAATGGAAGTTCGTGAACTTCTGTCTCAGTACGATTTCCCAGGTGACGACACTCCAGTAATCCGTGGTTCAGCGCTGAAAGCACTGGAAGGCGAAGCTGAGTGGGAAGCAAAAATTGTTGAATTAGCAGAAGCACTGGATTCATACATCCCAGAACCAGAGCGTGCAATTGACAAACCATTCCTGTTACCAATCGAAGACGTATTCTCAATCTCAGGCCGTGGTACAGTAGTAACTGGTCGTGTTGAGCGTGGTGTTGTTAAAGTTGGTGAAGAAGTTGAAATCGTTGGTATCAAACCAACAGTTAAAACAACTTGTACTGGCGTTGAAATGTTCCGTAAATTACTTGACGAAGGTCGTGCAGGTGAGAACGTTGGTGTTCTTCTGCGTGGTACTAAACGTGAAGAAATCGAACGTGGACAAGTACTGGCAAAACCAGGTTCAATCAAGCCACACACTAAATTCGAATCAGAAGTTTATATTCTGAGCAAAGATGAAGGTGGTCGTCATACTCCATTCTTCAAAGGCTACCGTCCACAGTTCTACTTCCGTACAACTGACGTAACTGGTACTATCGAATTACCAGAAGGCGTAGAAATGGTAATGCCAGGTGACAACATCAACATGATCGTTGAACTGATTCACCCAATCGCGATGGACGACGGTTTACGTTTCGCTATCCGTGAAGGTGGCCGTACAGTAGGTGCGGGCGTTGTTGCTAAAGTATTAGGTTAATTACTCGCGTAATTTCCTAGAGAAGGGCATCAATTGATGCCCTTTTTATGCGTTGTTTGAAAAAGAACCTATCTCATCACTAGTTTGCTGTAAATTATTGGTGAGATAGGCTCTGATACAACGAATCGAGTCCAGTATCTTGCAGATACGAATGTCATAGAGATATGACACTGTGTCAGATGCAATCATAGTTGATTTTATGGTTAGTCTGATTTGTTTTGCTCTTGCGAGGCAAGCTGGCTATTTATTTACATCATATGACAGGTTAATTTATGAGTGCGAATAGCGGAGCTCAAGATAGCAAACGCGGTGGTGATATCGCTAAGTGGATCATTACCGTTTTATTGCTGGCAGTAGCAGTGGGTGGCAACTATCTTTACCGTGAATTTAACCTAGCGTTACGAGCTTTAGCTGTTGTTGCTTTGTTCGTAGCAGCGGGTGGGATCGCGTTGTGGACAACACAAGGTAAAGCAACATTAGCATTTGCTCGCGAAGCGCGTATTGAAATGCGTAAAGTAGTATGGCCAACACGTCAAGAAACATTGCAGACAACCCTGATTGTTGCTGCGGTGACGGCTATTGTGTCATTAGTTCTTTGGGGACTGGATGGCATTCTGGTTCGTTTTGTTTCCTTTATTACTGGCCTGTGAGGTGTTCATGACTGATTCTCCAAAAAAACGCTGGTATGTCATTCAGGCTTTTTCAGGCTTTGAAGGCCGTGTTGCACAGTCTCTGCGTGAACATATCAAATTAAACGAAATGGAAGACTCATTCGGCGAAGTTATGGTTCCAACCGAAGAAGTGGTTGAGATCCGTAGCGGTCAACGTCGCAAAAGTGAGCGTAAATTTTTCCCAGGCTATGTTCTTGTCCAAATGGTCATGAACGATGCAACTTGGCACTTAGTACGTAATGTACCTCGTGTTATGGGATTCATTGGCGGAACGTCTGACAGACCTGCACCAATTAGCGATAAAGAAGTTGATGCGATTATGAATCGCTTACAACAAGTTGGTGATAAACCGCGTCCTAAAACACTGTTTGAACCAGGTGAGATGGTTCGTGTTAGCGATGGTCCATTCGCTGACTTTAACGGTGTTGTTGAAGAAGTTGATTACGAAAAAAGCCGCTTAAAAGTCTCTGTATCAATCTTTGGTCGTGCAACACCAGTTGAATTAGACTTTAGTCAGGTTGAAAAAGGTTAAACCTTTTTACGTTGCTTTCTTGCAAAAGGTGGAAAAGTTATCTACAATTTTCCACCTTTCGTTTTGAGTTGTTTTGCCATAAGGCAAAACAAAGTAAAATCGGGGAGCCCTAGCCGGGCGATATACCCAAATTGAGGAATTAATTAATGGCTAAGAAAGTCCAAGCCTATATCAAACTGCAAGTTTCTGCAGGTATGGCTAATCCAAGTCCACCAGTTGGTCCAGCTCTGGGTCAACAAGGTGTTAACATCATGGAATTCTGTAAAGCATTCAACGCTAAAACTGAAAGCGTAGAAAAAGGTTTACCAATTCCTGTTGTTATTACAGTTTATGCTGACCGTTCTTTCACTTTCGTTACCAAAACTCCTCCAGCAGCAGTTCTGCTGAAGAAAGCGGCGGGCGTGAAATCAGGTTCTGGCAAACCGAACAAAGAGAAAGTAGGTAAAATTACTTCTGCTCAAGTTCGTGAAATCGCAGAAACTAAAGCTGCGGACCTGACTGGTGCTGACGTTGAAGCTATGATGCGTTCAATCGAAGGTACTGCTCGTTCCATGGGCCTGGTAGTGGAGGATTAATCTGATGGCTAAACTAACCAAGCGCATGCGCAATATCCGTGAGAAAGTTGAAGTAACTAAACAGTACGAAATTACTGAAGCTGTTGCTTTACTGAAAGAACTGGCTACTGCTAAATTCGTTGAAAGCGTTGACGTTGCTGTTAACCTTGGCATCGATGCACGTAAATCAGATCAAAACGTTCGTGGTGCAACTGTACTTCCACACGGTACTGGCCGTTCAGTTCGCGTTGCTGTATTCGCACAAGGTGCAAATGCAGAAGCTGCTAAAGAAGCAGGCGCTGAATTAGTCGGTATGGACGACTTAGCTGCTAAAGTTAAAGCTGGCGAAATGGACTTCGACGTTGTTATCGCATCTCCAGATGCAATGCGCGTTGTAGGTCAATTAGGTCAAATCCTTGGCCCACGTGGCTTAATGCCAAACCCGAAAGTGGGTACTGTAACTCCTAACGTTGCTGAAGCAGTTAAAAATGCTAAAGCTGGTCAGGTTCGTTACCGTAACGACAAAAATGGTATTATCCATACCACTATCGGTAAAGTTGATTTCAACGAAGCTCAGTTGAAAGAAAACTTAGAAGCTCTGCTGGTTGCTCTGAAAAAAGCAAAACCATCAGCAGCGAAAGGCGTTTATATCAAGAAAGTAAGCCTGTCTACCACTATGGGTGCAGGTGTTGCTATTGATCAAGCTAGCTTGAGCGCGACAGTTTAATCTTAGATTAGACTAAAGTCATAAAAGACTTTACCTTGGCGTCAAATTTGTATAGAATTTGACGCCTTGAGTTTAGCTATGTTGTATTTTATTTAAGTCGACATAACTAAATTCTCTGAATTTCGGTTGGAGTCTGGCCTATCCAGACCCCGTCCAAGACCGCAGGTGTAAGTAATTACTTAATTTTCCTGCGTAGACGGTGAGAGAGCCAATAAAGAATTATATATTCTGGATTCTACTCACCGTGTTTTAGCGCTTATACCATTGTGGTAATAAGTGATGTGAGTCCCGAGTTTTTACTCGGTTAATCCAGGAGCAAGAAGCTAATGGCACTAAATCTTCAAGACAAACAAGCGATTGTTGCTGAAGTCAGCGAAGTTGCCAAAGGTGCGCTTTCTGCAGTTGTTGCGGATTCCCGTGGCGTTACTGTAGCTAAAATGACCGAACTGCGTAAAGCATGTCGTGAAGCTGGTGTTACTGTACGTGTAGTACGTAACACACTTCTGCGTCGTGCTGTTGAAGGTACTTCTTATGAAGTACTGAAAGATGCATTTGTTGGTCCAACCTTGATTGCATTTTCTGCTGAACATCCGGGCGCTGCAGCTCGTCTGTTCAAAGATTTCGCGAAAGCGAACCCAGCATTCGAGATTAAAGCGGCTGCCTTTGAAGGTGAGTTTATCCCAGGTTCGAACATCGATCGTCTGGCTACACTCCCAACTTACGATGAAGCAATCGCACGCCTGATGGCAACCATGAAAGAAGCCTCTGCAGGCAAATTGGTTCGCACTCTGGCTGCTCTGCGCGATCAGAAAGAAGCTGCTTAATAGCCAATTTCTTCGTTGCTTTATTTACGTATAAACTTTTTCTGAATTTTAGGAACACTTGTTATGTCTATTTCTAAAGACGATATCTTAAACGCAGTTGCTGAAATGTCTGTAATGGACGTTGTTGAACTGATCTCTATGATGGAAGAAAAATTCGGTGTATCTGCTGCTGCAGCTGTTGCTGTTGCTGCGGGTCCAGCAGAAGCTGCTGAAGAGAAAACTGAATTTGACGTTATCCTGAAAGCTATCGGCGGTAACAAAGTAGCAGTAATCAAAGCAGTACGTGGCGCTACCGGTCTTGGCCTGAAAGAAGCTAAAGACTTAGTAGAATCTGCACCAGCAGCTCTGAAAGAAGGCGTAAGCAAAGATGATGCTGAAGCTCTGAAGAAAGCTCTGGAAGAAGCAGGCGCTGAGGTTGAAGTTAAATAATTTAACTTCCCAGAGTGCAGCCTAACGGCTGATGGCTGGTGATTTTTTGGTCACCAGCCTTTTTGCGCTGTAAGGTAAGAGTCACTTTTTCACACTTTTTTGGTGTCTCATTACTTCAATATTTTTTGCTATTGACGACTTAATATACTGTGTTAATCACTACGATCCACGTTCTCGAAAGCTCGGTAGTGAGATCAGCACAATGAAATGATTTAAGAGTAATAGCAATGAATATTCGGAAAATAGTTGTTTTCCTACCTACAAAAAAACAGTGTTAGCAGAATGTCGAGCCATCCTTAAAAAAGTTAAGGACAGGCAGAGTGGGTCACTTTTCAGCGAGCTGAGGAACCCTATGGTTTACTCCTATACCGAGAAAAAACGTATTCGTAAGGATTTTGGTAAACGTCCACAAGTTCTGGATGTTCCCTATCTCCTTTCTATCCAACTTGACTCGTTCCAGAAGTTCATCGAGCAAGATCCTGATGGTCAAAACGGTCTGGAAGCAGCTTTCCGTTCCGTATTTCCTATCCAAAGCTACAGTGGTAATGCTGAATTACAATATGTCAGCTACCGCTTAGGCGAGCCTGTTTTTGATGTTAAAGAATGTCAGATCCGCGGTGTAACTTACTCAGCACCTTTGCGTGTAAAACTGCGTCTGGTCATTTATGAACGTGAAGCCCCAGAAGGCACCGTTAAAGACATCAAAGAACAAGAAGTCTATAT
This sequence comes from Proteus vulgaris, assembly GCF_016647575.1. Lineage (GTDB taxonomy): Bacteria > Pseudomonadota > Gammaproteobacteria > Enterobacterales > Enterobacteriaceae > Proteus > Proteus mirabilis_B. The sequence continues at coordinate 3,764,495 of NZ_CP032663.1, read as the reverse complement.
GGGTGAAATCCCATTAATGACCGATAATGGTACTTTTGTTATCAATGGTACTGAGCGTGTTATCGTTTCCCAGTTACACCGTAGCCCTGGTGTGTTCTTTGATAGTGACAAAGGTAAAACACACTCTTCAGGTAAGGTACTGTATAACGCACGTATTATCCCTTATCGTGGCTCATGGTTAGACTTCGAATTCGACCCTAAAGATAACCTTTTTGTCCGTATTGACCGTCGCCGTAAATTACCTGCGACTATCATTTTACGCGCAATGAACTACAGCACTGAAGAAATCTTAGGATTATTCTTCGAAAAAACACTGTTTGAAATCAGCAACAACAAGCTGATGATGACATTAGTGCCTGAACGTCTGCGTGGTGAAACTGCTTCATTTGATATTGAAGCAAACGGCAAAGTGTATGTCGAAAAAGGCCGTCGTATTACCGCTCGCCATATTCGTCAATTAGAAAAAGAGCAAGTTGACCGCATTGAAGTACCTGTTGAATACATTGCAGGTAAAGTGGTTGCTCGTGATTATATTGATGAAGCGACAGGTGAACTGATTTGTGCTGCTAACATGGAAATCTCTTTAGATGTGTTAGCTCGCTTAAGTCAAGCTGGTCATAAAACGATTGAAACTCTGTTTACCAATGACTTAGATCATGGTGCTTATATTTCAGAAACTGTTCGCGTCGATCCTACAAACGATCGTTTAAGCGCGTTAGTTGAAATCTATCGCATGATGCGTCCTGGTGAACCACCTACACGCGAAGCCGCAGAAAACTTATTTGAGAACTTATTCTTCTCTGAAGATCGTTATGATCTTTCTGCTGTAGGTCGTATGAAGTTCAACCGTTCGTTAAGCCGTGACGAAGTTGAAGGTTCTGGCATCCTAAGCCAAGAAGATATCATTGAAGTAATGAAAAAACTGATTGATATCCGTAATGGTAAAGGTGAAGTGGATGATATCGACCACTTAGGCAACCGTCGTATTCGTTCTGTTGGCGAAATGGCTGAAAACCAATTCCGTGTTGGTCTGGTGCGTGTTGAACGTGCAGTTAAAGAGCGTCTGTCTTTAGGCGATCTTGATGCATTAATGCCACAAGATATGATCAACGCAAAACCGATTTCTGCTGCTGTCAAAGAATTCTTTGGCTCTAGTCAGTTATCACAGTTTATGGATCAGAATAACCCGCTATCAGAAATTACGCATAAACGCCGTATTTCTGCATTAGGCCCAGGTGGTTTGACCCGTGAACGTGCAGGCTTCGAAGTTCGAGACGTACACCCAACTCACTACGGTCGTGTGTGCCCAATCGAAACGCCTGAAGGTCCAAACATCGGTCTTATCAACTCATTATCTGTTTATGCACAGACTAACGAGTACGGTTTCCTAGAAACGCCTTACCGTGTTGTTGAAAACAACGCTGTAACAGATGAAATTCACTATCTGTCTGCAATTGAAGAAGGTAACTTCATCATTGCTCAGGCTAACTCCGTATTAGACGATGACAATCACTTCGTTGAAGAATTAGTTACTTGCCGTCATAAAGGTGAGTCAAGCTTATTTAGTCGTGACCAAGTTCAGTACATGGACGTTTCAACTCAACAGGTTGTTTCTGTCGGTGCTTCACTGATCCCATTCCTTGAACACGATGACGCCAACCGTGCATTGATGGGTGCGAACATGCAACGTCAGGCTGTTCCTACACTTCGTGGTGATAAACCACTAGTAGGTACAGGTATGGAACGTGCGGTTGCGGTTGACTCCGGTGTTACTGCGGTTGCTAAACGTGGTGGTGTTGTTCAGTATGTTGATGCTTCTCGTATCGTTATCAAAGTTAACGAAGAAGAGACTTACGCTGGTGAAGCGGGCATCGATATCTACAGCTTGACTAAATACACCCGTTCTAACCAGAACACATGTATTAACCAAACTCCTTGTGTATCTTTAGGTGAGCCTGTTGATCGCGGTGACGTGTTAGCTGATGGTCCTTCAACAGACCTTGGTGAGTTAGCATTAGGTCAAAACATGCGCGTGGCATTTATGCCATGGAATGGTTATAACTACGAGGACTCCATCCTTGTATCTGAGCGTGTTGTTCAAGAAGACCGTTTCACTACTATCCACATTCAAGAACTCGCTTGTGTCTCTCGTGATACTAAGTTAGGGCCTGAAGAGATCACAGCTGATATACCGAACGTCGGTGAAGCAGCGTTATCTAAACTGGATGAATCAGGTATCGTTTATATCGGTGCTGAAGTGAAAGGTGGCGACATTCTGGTTGGTAAAGTAACACCTAAAGGTGAAACTCAACTGACTCCAGAAGAGAAACTGCTACGTGCTATCTTCGGTGAAAAAGCGTCTGATGTTAAAGATTCTTCTCTACGTGTTCCTAATGGTGTGTCTGGTACAGTTATCGACGTACAAGTCTTCACCCGTGATGGCGTAGAAAAAGATAAACGTGCATTAGAAATCGAAGAATCACAGTTACGTGAAGTTAAGAAAGACTTAACTGAAGAACTGCGTATTTTTGAAGCTGGTCTATTCGCTCGTATCCGTGGTGTTCTGATTGCTGGCGGTATTGAAGCAGAGAAATTAGACAAATTACCTCGTGAACGTTGGTTAGAGCTGGGTATTGCGGATGAAGAGAAGCAAAACCAGCTAGAACAATTAGCTGAACAGTATGATGAACTGAAAGCTGAGTTCGCGAAGAAACTGGAAGCTAAGCGTCGTAAAATCACTCAAGGCGATGATTTAGCACCTGGCGTGCTGAAAATCGTTAAGGTTTACCTGGCTGTTAAACGTCAGATCCAACCTGGTGATAAGATGGCGGGTCGTCATGGTAACAAGGGTGTTATCTCTAAGATTAACCCAATTGAAGACATGCCATACGATGAAAATGGTAATCCAGTAGACCTCGTACTGAACCCACTAGGTGTACCATCACGTATGAACATCGGTCAGATCCTTGAAACTCACTTGGGTATGGCTGCTAAAGGTATCGGTGATAAGATCAACGCGATGCTGAAACAGCAACAAGAAGTTGCTAAGTTACGTGAATTTATCCAGAAAGCTTACGATCTGGGTATGGCACCTCGTCAGAAAGTTGATCTGGACACCTTCAGCGATGAAGAAGTGTTACGTCTGGCTGAAAACCTGAAAAAAGGTATGCCAACCGCAACACCAGTGTTCGATGGTGCAGAAGAAATGGAAATTAAAGAGATGCTGAAATTAGCTGATCTTCCAACTTCTGGTCAGATTACACTTTTCGATGGTCGTACAGGTGAACAATTTGAGCGTCCAGTAACTGTTGGTTACATGTACATGCTGAAACTGAACCACTTAGTTGATGACAAGATGCACGCCCGTTCTACCGGTTCGTACAGCTTGGTTACTCAGCAACCTCTTGGTGGTAAAGCACAGTTTGGTGGACAGCGTTTCGGGGAGATGGAAGTGTGGGCACTGGAAGCATACGGTGCAGCATATACTCTTCAAGAAATGCTTACTGTTAAGTCGGATGACGTTAACGGTCGTACCAAAATGTACAAAAACATCGTTGATGGTAACCATCAGATGGAACCAGGTATGCCAGAGTCGTTCAACGTATTGTTGAAAGAGATCCGTTCACTGGGTATCAACATCGAATTGGAAGACGAATAACGTATTCCATATAGACAGACTGCTAGAAATGGCAGTCTGTCAAACAGTGACTACACTGGTTTAAAGGGGTGAATGACAGGGGTCATTTGCCTGGCAGGTCTAACTCCGACAGGAGCCATTTCGTGAAAGACTTATTAAAGTTTCTGAAAGCGCAAACCAAGACCGAAGAGTTTGATGCGATCAAAATTGCTCTGGCATCACCTGATATGATCCGTTCATGGTCATTTGGTGAAGTTAAAAAGCCAGAAACAATTAACTACCGTACGTTCAAACCAGAACGTGACGGTCTTTTCTGTGCCCGTATTTTCGGACCAGTAAAAGATTACGAATGTTTGTGTGGTAAATACAAACGTTTAAAACACCGTGGTGTTATCTGTGAGAAGTGTGGCGTTGAAGTTACACAAACTAAAGTTCGTCGTGAACGTATGGGTCACATCGAATTAGCTTCTCCAGTTGCTCACATTTGGTTCTTGAAATCACTGCCGTCCCGTATCGGTCTGCTGCTGGATATGCCACTGCGCGATATTGAACGTGTACTGTATTTTGAATCTTACGTTGTTGTTGAAGGCGGGATGACCAGCCTTGAGCGTGGACAAATCTTAACAGAAGAGCAATATCTTGATGCATTAGAAGAGTTCGGTGACGAATTCGATGCGAAGATGGGTGCAGAAGCTGTTCAGAACCTGTTACAGAGCATGGATCTGGAACAAGAGTGTGAAACGCTGCGTGAAGAGTTAAATGAAACTAACTCTGAAACCAAACGTAAGAAACTGACTAAACGTATCAAGTTACTTGAAGCATTCATGCAATCAGGCAATAAACCTGAGTGGATGATCTTAACTGTACTGCCTGTGTTACCACCAGACTTACGTCCACTGGTTCCACTTGATGGCGGTCGTTTTGCGACTTCAGACCTGAACGATTTATATCGTCGTGTGATCAACCGTAACAACCGTTTAAAACGCCTGCTTGATTTAGCAGCACCAGACATTATCGTACGTAACGAAAAACGTATGTTACAAGAGTCTGTGGATGCGTTATTAGACAACGGTCGTCGTGGTCGTGCGATTACAGGTTCTAACAAACGTCCTCTGAAATCTTTGGCTGATATGATCAAAGGTAAACAAGGTCGTTTCCGTCAAAACCTGTTAGGTAAACGTGTTGACTATTCTGGTCGTTCTGTAATCACCGTTGGTCCATACCTGCGTCTGCATCAGTGTGGTCTACCGAAGAAAATGGCTCTTGAGTTATTCAAACCATTTATTTACGGAAAACTGGAAACCCGTGGTTTAGCGACAACAATTAAAGCCGCTAAAAAAATGGTTGAGCGTGAAGAAGCGGTTGTTTGGGATATCTTAGATGAAGTTATCCGCGAACATCCAGTGATGCTAAACCGTGCACCAACACTTCACCGTTTAGGTATTCAGGCATTTGAACCAATCCTTATCGAAGGTAAAGCTATTCAGTTACACCCACTCGTTTGTGCGGCATATAACGCCGACTTCGATGGTGACCAAATGGCGGTTCACGTACCATTGACATTAGAAGCACAGTTAGAAGCTCGTGCGCTGATGATGTCAACAAACAATATTCTGTCTCCAGCAAGTGGTGACCCAATCATCGTTCCTTCACAGGACGTTGTATTAGGTCTTTACTACATGACTCGTGACTGCATCAATGCCAAAGGTGAAGGCATGGTGTTAAGTGGTCCTAAAGAAGCTGAACGCGTTTATCGCGCAGGTTTAGCCTCTTTACACGCACGTGTTAAAGTACGTATCACTGAAGAGATCAAAGATGGCGAAGGTAACATCACCACTGAAACTAGCTTAAAAGACACCACTATCGGCCGAGCTATTTTATGGATGATCGTACCAAAAGGCCTACCTTACGCGCTGGTTAACCAACCATTAGGTAAGAAAGCAATTTCTAAAATGCTGAATACCTGTTATCGCGTAATGGGCTTGAAGCCAACAGTTATTTTTGCTGACCAAATCATGTATACCGGTTTTGCTTATGCAGCACGTTCAGGTGCTTCAGTAGGTATCGATGACATGGTTATCCCTGCTAAAAAAGCAGAGATCATTGCGGAAGCAGAAGCTGAAGTTGCAGAAATTCAGGAACAGTTCCAATCCGGTCTGGTAACAGCGGGCGAACGTTACAACAAAGTTATCGATATTTGGGCTGCGGCGAATGAGCGCGTAGCAAAAGCGATGATGGAAAACCTGTCTACTGAAACCGTTATTAACCGTAATGGCGAAGAAGAACAACAAGTATCTTTCAACAGCATCTTTATGATGGCTGACTCCGGTGCTCGTGGTTCTGCAGCTCAGATCCGTCAGTTAGCAGGTATGCGTGGTCTGATGGCTAAGCCAGATGGCTCAATCATCGAGACACCAATCACAGCGAACTTCCGTGAAGGTCTGAACGTACTCCAGTACTTCATCTCAACCCACGGTGCTCGTAAAGGTCTTGCGGATACCGCACTGAAAACAGCAAACTCCGGTTACTTGACTCGTCGTTTAGTTGACGTTGCACAAGACTTAGTCGTAACAGAAGACGACTGTGGTACAACCGAAGGTGTTATGATGACTCCGGTTATCGAAGGTGGTGATGTTAAAGAACCACTGCGTGAACGTGTATTAGGTCGTGTGGCTGCAGAAGATATTCTGAAACCAGGTACTGCCGATATTCTTGTTCCACGTAACACCCTGTTAAACGAAAAACTGTGTGACCTGTTAGAAGAAAACTCAGTTGACAGCGTGAAAGTACGTTCAGTTGTAACCTGTAACACAGACTTCGGTGTGTGTGCGAATTGTTATGGTCGTGACCTTGCTCGTGGTCATATCATCAACAAAGGTGAAGCTATCGGTGTTATCGCGGCACAGTCAATCGGTGAACCAGGTACACAGTTAACGATGCGTACGTTCCACATCGGTGGTGCGGCATCTCGTGCGGCAGCAGAATCTAGCATTCAAGTACGTAACAAAGGTACTCTGAAGCTGTTCAATGCGAAGTTCATTACTAATACTGCTGGTAAGTTAGTTATCACTTCTCGTAACACTGAATTACGTTTAATTGACGAATTCGGTCGTACGAAAGAAAGCTATAAAGTACCTTACGGTGCTCAATTAGCGAAAGGTGATGGCGAAGCAGTTAACGGTGGCGAAACTGTTGCTAACTGGGATCCACATACAATGCCAGTTGTGAGTGAAGTATCTGGTATCATCCGTTTTGCTGACATGGTTGATGGTCAAACTATCACACGTCAAACAGATGAATTAACAGGTCTTTCTTCACTGGTTGTTCTGGATTCAGCAGAGCGTACAGGTAGCGGTAAAGATTTACGTCCAGCATTGCGCATCACTGATGCACAAGGTAATGATGTATTAATTCCGAATACTGATATGCCAGCACAGTACTTCCTGCCAGGTAAAGCAATTGTTCAGTTAGACGATGGCATTACAATTAACGCAGGTGACACTTTAGCGCGTATTCCACAAGAATCTGGCGGTACTAAAGATATCACCGGTGGTCTGCCACGCGTTGCTGACCTGTTTGAAGCTCGTCGTCCGAAAGAGCCTGCAATCCTTGCTGAAATCAGCGGTATTGTTTCGTTCGGTAAAGAGACTAAAGGTAAACGTCGTCTAGTTATTTCTCCATTAGACGGTAGCGATGCATACGAAGAGATGATCCCTAAATGGCGTCAGCTTAACGTATTCGAGGGTGAGGTTGTGGAACGCGGTGATGTTATCTCCGATGGTCCAGAATCACCACACGACATTCTGCGCTTACGTGGTGTTCATGCGGTTACTCGCTATATCACTAACGAAGTACAGGAAGTTTACCGTTTACAAGGCGTTAAGATTAACGATAAACACATCGAAGTTATCGTTCGTCAGATGCTACGTAAAGTTACCATCGAGAATGCAGGAAGCTCTGAGTTCCTCGAAGGTGAACAGGTTGAATACGCTCGCGTTAAAGTATCAAACCGTGTTCTGGAAGATGATGGTAAAGTACCAGCAACGTATGCTCGTGACCTGTTAGGTATCACGAAAGCATCTCTGGCAACTGAATCTTTCATCTCTGCTGCATCGTTCCAAGAAACAACTCGTGTTCTGACGGAAGCTGCGGTAGCGGGTAAACGTGATGAGTTACGTGGCTTGAAAGAAAACGTTATTGTTGGTCGCTTGATCCCAGCTGGTACTGGATATGCGTATCACCAAGACCGTATGAAGCGTCGTCAATCACAACTGCCGACAGATGAAACTGAAACAACAATCAGTGCTGATGAAGCATCTGCTAACTTAGCAGAATTACTGAATGCTGGTTTCGGTGGATTAAAAGACTAAAATCTAATTTAGATTAGATTGAAATGCCCTCCATTGTGAGGGCATTTTTTGTTTCTGTTCTACATAAGTAGGCGAAATGATGAGAATAATAACTAATAGTTTGATTATTCTATGCTTTATTTTTACTGGATTTGTTTCCGCAGTACCTTATGAAAGAGGTATTCCAACAGAAGCTCAATGGGATTTAAAAAAGCCCATTACAACATTGATGCAACTGCGCCAACAAAAAACGCTATATGCATTTGTGGGAGATAAATTACGCCCTGTTGCAGAGCTTTGTCCTAACCAAGGTTTTTATGCATCAGTCGCGGAGGGTGATTACCACAAAATACAATTTGGAAATGCTCAAGGTTATCTTGAAGCGGGTTATTTAGAAGATGGTTATTTAGAAGATATTGCCTCTATTAAACCCGATAAGAAAATACGTTTCTTATCAGATAGCACGAAGAAAACAGATTATCCTATCTACGAATATTTAATTACGACAAAAAATACCCCCATCTATAGTGATAAAGATATTGCTAGCTCACAAATAGCAATACTCTTATCCAATCTACGTTATCCCGTGTTATCACGGACAATAAAAGAAGATGCTGATGGAAATAAAATCAATTGGTTTGAAATTTCTTTAGGTGACCGCTTAGGTTATATTTCATCAAGGGATGTAAAGCCTGATTTAGGGATACCTGTACTCACCTATCATCATATTCTCAAAGCAACGGAAAACCATAATTTTCGCCATACATCAACGACAACATCATTAACTGCATTTACAGAGCAGATGAATTATTTAAAAGATGCGGGATATGAAACACTTTCACTAAATCAAGTTGCAGGCTATTTAAATAAAAGTGTCAATTTGCCGGGTCGAGCTGTTGCATTAACATTTGATGATGGTTTGCAGTCTGTTTATCGCTATGCTTACCCTCTTTTAAAAGAAAATGGCCAACGAGCGACACTATTTGTTATCTCTTCACGAATAAAATCTAAAACACTTAAGTGGGCACCTAATTCATTGCAATTTATGAGTTGGCAGTCACTTAAATCGAGTCGTGATGTTTTTGATATTCAATCACACTCCCATTTTTTACATCGTTTAGATAATAATAAAAAACCTATTATCTTTAGCCGTCAATCCCACACGATTATATTGGATTTGCAACGTTCACAACGTGTATTGCGATTATTAAATCCACATCAATATGCCTTTGCATATCCTTTCGGTGGATATAATCAAAGAGCAATTAATGCAGTCAAAGCATCGGGTATGACATTGGCGGTGACGACTCAGCAAGGAAAAGTTCGTTTAGGTGATCCGCCTTTTGCTCTAAAACGGCTCTATGCTTTGAGTACCGACCCCATTGAGAAATTTGCGAGGATGGTGGGTAATGATGAATATGAAGTGGTTAATAAAAATATCGTTGTTGATAAATAATTAAAAATAAAATTTATAATCTTAAAAAATACCTTTGATATTTATTGAAGGTATTTTTTATTTCTCTATTACTTATTCAGTTAAGATCAATAAATAACTTATATTTTTCAGATAATTATGATGATTTTTTAGTGATAAAAATTCATTTTTTTCTGTAAGCTGGCAATCCAAATTCAGCATGGAGCTAGTTATGAAAAAATCTATATCCATATCTTCTTATGATTCTGCATTTAAACGTTTTATGATGAATGTCAGTAATGCGAAAGACTTTTTCTTTGTCCATTTACCAGAGGACTTGAAAAGTCATTGTGATTTTTCAACGTTGCAATTACAAAATTCTTCTTTCATCGATATTAACTTACGTTCTCGTATGTCTGATATTTTGTATTTAGTGAAAACCAAAGAGGGTGATATTTCTATTTATTTACTGATAGAGCATCAATCTAGACCAGATAAAATGATAGCTTGGCGTATGATGAACTATGCGTTTTACACTATGAATCAACATTTACAGCAAGGTTATAAATCTTTACCTCTCGTTGTTCCCATTCTGTTTTATCATGGAAAGAAAAAACCTTATCCTTTTCCTGTTAATTGGATGTCATGCTTTCCGCTTACTTCACTTGCTAATAAACTTTATTCTAATAGTTTCTCTTTAATTGATTTGACTTCAATTGATGATGATATTTTGCTGACACATAAAAAAGCGGCGGTAATGGAAATTGCACTGAAGCATGTTAATAGTTGTCATGATATTAATGAGATTGCAATACTTCTATCAAAAGCAATAAATCAGAAAAACTGCAGAGATGAAGACACGGTTGCTGTTGTAGAATATTTATTCTCAATTATGGACGCATCAGACTTTGAGTTCATTTTAAATAAGATAGTTGAACAAGTAGATAACCACAAAGAGGTGATTATGAATATAGCGTGGAGATTAGAAAATAAGGGATTTAATTTAGGTGTAAGTGAAGGGTTTGAAATAGGCAAAAATGAGGGGATCGAACTGGGCAAAAATCTAGGTCTTGAATTAGGTAAGAATGTAGGTATTGAAATAGGCTGGGCTAAAGGCATTGAGTTAGGTAAAACGGAAGGCATTGAGTTAGGTAAAATAGAAGGCATTGAGTTAGGCAAAACAGAAGGCATTGAGTTAGGTAAAACGGAAGGTATTGAGTTAGGCAAAACAGAAGGTATTGAAATCGGTAAAAAAATAGTACAAATAGAATTAGCTCAAAACTTATTAAAAGAGAACTTTGATCTTTTATTTATTGAGAAAATATCAGGTTTAAGTATTCAAGAACTTGAAGAATTAGCAGTGTAATAATTTAACTACCTATTCTATATAATATTAAATTAAAAACATTCTAATATATTGTTGTAATATTTTATTTTTCTTTAATTTTTTTAAATTTATTATATGTTACTTTTATTAAACTATTTAATAAAAACCGCCTTTACTATTTGTGATTAAATAAATTAAAGGCGGTTTTATATTATTTAAGCTTCAATTAACGGCCCAAGTAATTATCCCAATCTTTCCATACAGGTTGTAATCCTCGTTCTTTTAATACGTTAATAACATCATTTACATGACGATTATCATTAGGTGAAAATTGTTCTAACTCTTCATGGTTGTCAGAATATCCACCGGGTTGAGTTTTAGATCCTGCACTAATATTATTAATTGCTAAGGGTACTGTATTATCACGAAAATACGGAGATTCACGCGTTGAAAGTGAAAGTTCAACATCGGGCGCTAAAATGCGAAAAGCACAGATCAACTGAACTAATTCAGCTTCATTCATTACTGATGCAGGACTAAGTCCACCAGCACAAGGACGTAAACGAGGAAAAGAGATAGAGTAACGACTTTTCCAATAGCGTTTTTGTAAGAACAAGAGATGTTCCGCCACCATATAACAATCGCTACGCCATTGGCTTGAAAGACCAATCAATGCACCTAAACCAATTTTATCAATCCCAGCTTGTCCTAATCTATCAGGCGTTTGTAATCGCCAATGGAAATCCTGTTTTTTACCTTTTAGATGATGAAGCTGATAAGTGGGTTCATGATAGGTTTCTTGATAAACCATCACACCATCAATACCCAGAGTTTTTAATTCTGCATACTCTTCTGTTGCAAGAGGCTGAACCTCCATCATCAATGAACTGAAATTCTCTCGAATAAGAGGAATGTATTGGCGAAAATAATCCATACCCACTTTTCTTTGATGTTCTCCAGTCACTAATAACAGGCTATCAAAGCCTAATTGTCTGATGCTATTACATTCAGCAATGATCTCGCTTTCATTTAATGTTTTACGTTTAATGGCATTACTCATTGAAAAGCCACAATAAGTACAGTCATTTGCACATAAATTAGAAAGATAGAGTGGAACGTATAATCCCACAATATTACCAAAACGTTGTCGAGTAAGTTGCTGAGCGCGTTGAGCCATAGGTTCTAAGTAATGCCGACCCGCAGGCGAGATCAGCGCCATAAAATCATCAAGTGTAAGGGTATGGTGATTTAATGCGGCTTCAACATCCGCATTGGTTTTACTATTGAGTTTTAATGTAATGTCATCCCAGTCGAGTTGTTGCCAATAATCAGAAAAAGTGTCCATTAGAATGCCCCTAAGTATTGGGTTAATGGACTAGAGGCTTGCGCTTGCATATTCACAACTGAAGCAGGTGTAGCAAGCCCTGATTGTCGAGCAAGTTCACCAGCATCAAGCGCAGCTTTGAATGCTTGTGCCATTAGAATAGGATTTTTGGCAACAGCAATCGCAGTGTTAACTAAAACTGCATCCGCACCTAATTCTAACGCTTCAAGTGCATGACTTGGCGCACCAATACCTGCATCAACAACAACAGGAATTGAGGCTTGTTCAATGATAATTCGTAGAAAATCACGAGTCTGTAAACCTTGATTAGAGCCAATAGGAGAACCTAGAGGCATCACAGCGGCACAGCCAGCTTCTTCTAAACGACGGCATAAAACGGGATCAGCACTGCAATAAGGTAAAACCACAAAACCTTCTTTAACGAGTATTTCAGCGGCTTTAAGTGTTTCAATAGGGTCGGGTAATAAATATTTGGTATCAGGATGAATTTCTAATTTTACCCAATGAGTACCAAAAGCTTCTTTGGCTAAACGAGCCGCAAAAACAGCTTCTTGTGCTGTTTTCGCACCGGATGTGTTAGGTAATAATTTTACCCCTAATGATTTAAGCGGTGCGATTAAATCATCATTACCATTTTTTAAATCCACACGCTTCATTGCCATCGTGACTAATTGGCTACCCGAAACCTTAATGGCTTCCGTCATTAGTGTTGGTGTTGCAAATTTCCCTGTGCCTGTAAAAAGTCTAGATGTGAATGTTGTATCAGCAATTTTTAACATATCAGCCCCCTGCAATTGCTTGGAAGAGAAGAATAGTATCGCCATCATTAATAAAATGTGTTTCCCAATTCTCACGGGGAACGATGGTTTCATTGATAGCAAGTGCTACACCAATAGGTGGTTGCTCTAACTGAATAAGGAGCTGACAGATAGTGACAGGCATATCCAGAGAATATTGTTCGTCATTTACGGTAATGTTCATGCTACCCCTCGACAAACAGGACATGTTTTTGATGGTGTTAAACGCAAAGTACTCCAATTTTGTTTTCTACCATCGAAGAGGCGAAGTTTTCCACTTAGAGAACAGGGTAACCCTGAAAGTAATTTAATTGCTTCAAGTGCCTGAAGTGTGCCAATCACACCCACAACAGGACCTAGAATTCCGGCTGTTCTGCAATTTCGTTGTGGTTCAGCCTCATCTGGATAGAGGCAGTGATAGCAACCATGAGTGAAAGGAGGTTCAAATACCATAAGTTGGCCACTAAACCCTACGGCACTGCCACTGATAAGCGGAGTTTGTTGTGCGACACAAGCACGATTAATCGCTTGGCGTGTGAGCATGTTATCTGTGCAATCTAAGACTAAATTGACCTCTTTAACTAGTTTAGACAATGAGTCATCATCAATACGTTGTTTATAAGAGGTAATTTTTATCTCTGGATTTAATGCAAGCAGAGACTGCTTTGCGACCTCTGATTTTGCATCAGGAATATCTTGAGTTCGATAAAGAATTTGACGCTGTAGATTAGAAACATGCAATTCATCATCATCAACTAAAATAAGTTCACCAATACCTGCACCAGCAAGATAAAGTGATGCAGGAGAACCTAATCCACCAAGTCCAACAATCAGTACTCTTGCTTGTTGAAGCTTATTTTGACCCTCTAAGCCAATATCTTCTAACATCACTTGTCGGCTATAACGCATAAAATCATTATCATTTAGCATGATGGTTTTCCCTCCACTAATTCTAATAATTTACGAGTCACTTGTTCCCAATCTGGTGCTTTTGTTATTGCACTGACTAAGGCAACACTACCGACGCCGGTTGCAACAACATCAGGTACTCTCTCTAGTGAAATCCCACCAATAGCAACAGTTGGAAAATCAGGCGTCTGTTCTACTTGATGTTTGAGTGCCTCCAAACCTTGAGGTTTAGATGGCATATCTTTAGTTGTGGTTGGAAAGATATGCCCTAATGCGATGTAAGATGGATGTAATATTTTTGCTCTTTGTAATTCCGCTTCGTCGCGAGTGGAAATACCAAGGCGTAGCCCTGATTTTTTTATGGCATCAAGATCTGCAATATCGAGATCTTCTTGACCAAGATGAACACCATAGGCGTGATGTTTAATAGCCAGTTGCCAATAGTCATTAATAAACAGTCTTGCGTGATACTGTTTACCTAGTTCTATTGCTTCAATGATCTCTTGTTCAACATTGTCCGGTTGTTTATCTTTTATGCGTAATTGCAGGGTGGTAACGCCTGTTTTTAACAAGCGTTCGATCCATTCAACAGAATCAACAACAGGATAAAGCCCAAGCTTTTTTTCTGTTGATGCGAAAGGGGTGTTAGAGGATCTGTTCATTTTCAGTCACCTCAACACTGGCGATTTCTGCACTGTGGTATAACTCACTGCCATGCTCTTTAAAGGCTTGAGACATTTGTTCCATACCAGCCGCATAATCACGTACTTCTTGAGTTATTTTCATTGAGCAGAATTTAGGGCCACACATTGAGCAGAAGTGAGCGACTTTACCTGATGCTTGAGGCAAGGTTTCATCGTGATATTGGCGTGCGGTTTCAGGATCAAGTGCCAGATTAAATTGATCTTCCCATCTAAACTCAAAGCGGGCTTTTGACATTGCATTATCACGAATTTGAGCTCCAGGATGTCCTTTGGCTAAATCGGCGGCATGAGCAGCAATTTTATAAGTAATAAGTCCTTGTTTTACATCTTCTTTGTTAGGCAAGCCTAGATGCTCTTTAGGGGTGACATAACAGAGCATTGCACAACCAAACCAGCCAATCATTGCCGCACCAATACCTGATGTGAAGTGATCGTAACCCGGTGCAATGTCCGTAGTGAGGGGACCTAATGTATAAAATGGTGCTTCATGACAATGCTCTAATTCTTCTGTCATATTGCGACGGATCATCTGCATTGGAACGTGGCCAGGGCCTTCTATCATGACTTGAACGTCATATTCCCATGCAATTTTTGTCAGTTCACCTAAGGTATGTAATTCAGAAAATTGTGCTTCATCGTTCGCATCTTGAATTGAACCTGGTCTTAATCCATCGCCCAGAGAAAGGGAAACATCATAAGCCGTACAAATTTCACAGATTTCACGGAAATGTTCGTAGAGGAAATTTTCTTTATGATGCGATAAACACCATTTTGCCATGATCGAACCACCGCGAGACACAATGCCCGTTAGGCGTTTTGCCGTCATAGGCACATAACGTAACAACACGCCTGCATGAATAGTAAAGTAATCAACGCCTTGCTCTGCTTGTTCAAGCAAGGTATCTCGGAACATTTCCCAAGTGAGATCTTCAGCAATACCGTTAACTTTCTCGAGTGCTTGATAAATTGGAACTGTGCCGATAGGAACCGGACTGTTACGAATGATCCACTCACGCGTTTCATGAATATAACGACCTGTTGAGAGATCCATTACGGTATCCGCTCCCCAGCGTGTAGACCAAATCAGCTTTTCAACTTCTTCCTCAATGGAGGAGGTTACAGAGGAGTTTCCAATATTGGCATTCACTTTCACTAAGAAATTTCGTCCAATAATCATAGGCTCTGATTCAGGGTGATTGATATTGGCAGGAATGATAGCTCGACCAGCAGCAACTTCTTGGCGTACAAATTCAGGGGTAATATTATCGGGGAGATGCGCACCGAAGCTGAACCCTGCATGTTGTTGACGTAAAACTTCGCTACGAATTCTCTCTCGACCCATATTCTCACGAATAGCAATAAACTCCATTTCAGGCGTAATAATGCCTTGGCGAGCATAATGCAATTGCGTCACACTTTTACCATTTAGCGCTTTTTTAGGGCTTGGTTTTAAGGGAAAACGTAGATGCTCTAATCCTGCATCAGAAAGGCGCTGTTGAGTGAAATCCGAACTTAAAAGAGAAAGTGCTTCAGTATCATTGCGTTCATCAATCCATGGTTGTCGTATTTTTTTTAATCCAAGATTAACGTCGAGTTGAGAAGCCGGATCGCCATAAGGGCCTGATGTGTCATATACAGGTACAGGTTCATTATCTTCAAAAATAGGGGAATCTTTTGATCCTCCGACTAGCGTTTTATCAAGTTGGATCTCACGCATTGGAACTTGAATATCAGCACGTGATCCTTCGAGGTAAATGCGGTTTGAATTTGGGAAACTAACACCTTGAATGGTGCTGATAAACTCTTGAGCTGCATCACGCTGCTCTTTTCGTGGGCGCTGTTTGTTGTTTGTTGGTGAAATATCTTTAACGGATATAGTTTGATTTTGGGACATAGCATTTCCTAATAAATATCATGCAGGCTAATCGCCTGTCGGGTGAATATTGAGAAAAATGCTTGTCTGGAGGTCGCAGGGAGTATCGACAGATAGGTGTATATAGGTGTGTAAAAAATATACGCAATGAAGCTATCAAAAGGTCGAATCACTCTTGTTCCCTTCGCGGGTATTAACCCGATCAGGTTCCGCGGATCCCGAATTAACGGTCTCAGCCTGTGTTTATAATAGCCTTATAAACACTAGGCACTCCGACAAGAAGATGTCCAGTATATGAAAGATTTTAAAAACTACAAGTCCGACATGGGTTATTTATTTAAACCCCAATGTTGTTGTTCCCACGCTTTTTCATCTGAAACTTGAGTTAATTTTTTATCTGCATTAACCGCGATAACGCGATCCGCTTGGTAACATAATGGGAGATCATTAGATGAATCAGTATAGAAATAAATATAAATATTGTTAATGTTACTGGCTTCTTTCCATTGATTTAAACGCTCAACCTTTCCTTCTCGAAATGTAGGAATGCCTTCAATAAATCCGGTGTAATGATTGTCCTTAATTTGCATATCAATACCCATTGAAACATCCACATTGAGTTGTTTTGCAATAGCGTGAACTAGAAAGGACATTGTCGCTGAAATAATTATAACGGGAATATTTTGCTGTCGATATTGTGTAATTATTGATATTCCTTGTGGGTAAAGTAGAGGCTGAATTTTTGTTTCAGTGAAGTCATTAACCCAATGATTTATTTTACTTATATCATGATGTTTAAAATATGCCAGATGTTGAAATAGATATTGGTCTATATCCAGCTTTTCAGCGTAATAGTCTGCGATCATTTGTTCATCTAGTTTTAGAAAATGAGGATCTGTGACTATTTTTTTATCCCACAAATAGTTTGTCCATAAGCGACTAGAATCGCCTGCTAAAAGTGTTTCATCTAGATCAAAAATAGCAATTCTGTTTTTTATTTTATCTGTCATTATAACGGTTCTTACTATTAATAAAATTTATATTTCTATTTAAGAATGTTAATGAATTATAGAAGATAGTCATAATTCATTGAGTGGTTCTTGCTAAAAAGAGTATCCTCTATTCTATATCATTATTTTGGATAGAATGGTCGTTATGCATTTATATACATTAACAGGCTCCGAAAAGGGCTGGTGGACAGTCAGTCTTGGTGGACGAGTATGGTTACCTAAAGGTGAACTTCCGTTTGGCTTAGCTAAAGATTGGGATCTCATTGGTCAGCACGCCAAAATTGTTGGTGAATGGCAAGGTGAAACAGTTTGGCTTATTCATGGAAAAATGGATAACGACATGTGTTCACCAAGGCTTATCGCTTCACAGGATGAAAACTTATTTAAATTAGTTGGTCGAGGTGTCCAGCTGGCTGAGTTTTATCGTTCCCATCGTTTTTGTGGTTATTGTGGCTCTAAAATGCGCCATAGTGAGAGTGAATGGGCGTGTTTATGCGACAACTGTCATGAACGTTATTATCCACAAATTGCCCCTTGCATTATTGTGGGTATTCGCCATGAAGATAAAATCTTATTAGCACATCATGTTAGGCATAAACATTCACCTCTTTATACTGTACTTGCTGGTTTTGTTGAGGTTGGTGAAACCTTAGAAGAAGCCGTAGCCCGTGAAGTGTTTGAAGAGAGTAATATTCGTATTCGTAATATTCGCTATGTATCCTCTCAGCCTTGGCCATTCCCTCATTCCTTAATGATGGGCTTTTTAGCCGACTATGATGGTGGTGAACTACGCCACGATCCTTCTGAATTAACGAGTGCAGGTTGGTATCGTTACGATCAATTACCGCAGATCCCACCGCCAGATACGATTGCTCGACGCTTGATAGAAGATACGATAGCCAATATTAGACAAGATAAAGAAAAGAACTAAATAAAGGCGCTGTCTGCCAACAGTTATTTTTCCAGCATGTTACAATGCATGCTATTTTGCGGCCCTATTACTGTTAATGGAGTTAGTCATGAGTGAGTTGAAAAACGACCGCTATTTACGTGCGCTGTTGCGCCAACCTGTTGATGTCACCCCAGTTTGGATGATGCGTCAGGCAGGCAGATATCTTCCTGAATATAAGGAAACACGGGCACAGGCGGGGGATTTCATCTCATTGTGCAAGAACACAGAATTAGCATGTGAAGTGACATTACAGCCTTTAAGACGCTTTCCTTTAGATGCTGCTATTTTATTTTCTGATATTTTAACTATTCCAGATGCAATGGGATTGGGTCTTTACTTTGAAACAGGTGAAGGTCCTCGTTTTAAATCACCAATAAATAGTATTGATGATATTAAAAAACTACCTATTCCTGATCCTGAAGATGAGCTGGGATATGTGATGAATGCAGTGCGTGCTATTCGTCATGCTTTGCAGGGTAGTGTGCCATTAATTGGTTTTTCAGGAAGCCCTTGGACACTGGCAACCTATATGGTTGAAGGTGGAAGTAGTAAGGCCTTCACAAAAATTAAAAAAATGATGTATTCAGAGCCTCAAGCACTACATCTATTGCTGGATAAACTGGCAGATAGCGTTATTCTGTATCTGAATGCTCAAATTAAAGCGGGTGCGCAGTCTATCATGATCTTTGATACATGGGGCGGTGTGCTAACAGGCCGTGATTACCAACTCTTCTCATTACACTATATGCATAAGATTGTTGATGGTCTTATCCGTGAATATGATGGAAGAAAAGTACCAGTCACTTTATTTACCAAAGGTGGCGGTCGCTGGCTAGAAGCGATGGCTGCGACAGGTTGCGATGCATTAGGACTCGATTGGACGATTGATATCGAAGATGCACGTCGTCGAGTAGGGGATAAGGTTGCTCTACAAGGCAATATGGATCCTTCTATGCTGTATGCACCGCCTGCCAGAATAGAACAAGAAGTCGAAACTATTCTTGCTGGATTTGGTAAAGGTAATGGTCATGTCTTTAATCTTGGGCACGGTATTCATCAAGATGTTCCACCAGAACATGCTGGTGCATTTATTGATGCGGTTCACCGTTTATCGAAGCCTTATCATCAGGATAATGATTAATACCCAACAATTACGTCAAGAGCAGACAGAAAAAGCTCAACAGATTATTTTAACAGACCAATTTACAGCACCAACTTACATAGCAGGTGCTGATGTTGGTTTTGAAGAAGGTGGCGCAGTTACTCGCGCCGCCATCGTGATAATGCATTACCCTTCTTTTGAAATTCTTGAATATCAAATCGCGCGAATACCTACAACTCTTCCTTATATCCCCGGTTTACTTTCATTTAGAGAGTGCCCTGCGTTACTTGCTGCCTGGCAACTAATAAAACAAAAACCTTCTCTTATTTTTGTCGATGGGCAAGGTATTGCGCATCCTAGAAGGCTCGGTGTTGCAAGTCATTTTGGCTTATTAGTGGATACACCTACTATCGGTGTGGCAAAAAGCCGTTTATGTGGCACCGATAAAGCTATCAATGAAGAGATAGGAAGTCATGAGCCGTTAATGGATAAGAATGAGCAAATAGGATGGATTTATCGCAGTAAGAAAAAATGCAAACCCCTGTATATTTCTCCGGGTCATAAAGTGAGTATGGATGGCGCTTTGCAGTGGGTTGAGTTGTGTATGAAAGGATATCGATTGCCAGAACCTACGCGTTGGGCTGATGGTATTGCTTCAAATAGGCGATTATTTGAGCAGTTGAATAAGAATAAGCTCTAAATGACCGGGAAATATGTGGATATTTTTAATTTTCAGGTAAACTGCGCCTAAGTTAAGAAAATGAGTAATCACGAATGTTGAAGAACCCAATCCATTTACGTTTAGAAAAGCTAGAAGCTTGGCAACACCTGACGTTTATGGCATGCCTGTGTGAGAGAATGTACCCAAACTATCAGGTATTTTGTCGCGAAACAGGATTTACCGATCCAATGCTTTATCGCCGTATTCTCGATCTGGTTTGGGAAACTTTAACGGTGAAAGATGCAAAGGTTAACTTTGATTCTCAATTAGAGAAGTTAGAAGAAGCTATTCCTGATGCATCTCAGTTCGAGATTTATGGTGTCTATCCTGCGATTGACGCCTGTGTTGCACTTAGTGAAATTGTTCACTCTCGTTTAAGCGGTGAATCATTAAGTCACGCTATTGAAGTGAGCAAATTATCAGTAGGGACAGTTGCTTCACTTGAAATGACACAAGCAGAAAGAGAAATGAGTGAAGAAGAGCTTAGATCTCTACCTGCAGTTATTGAAGAGTTCGATATCCAATGGGAAATTTACCGTCTACTTGTAGAATGTGAAGAAAGAGATATCGAGCTGATTAAAGGTCTACGTGCAGACCTTCGTGAAGCTGGAATGAGCAATATCGGTATAGAATTAACGCACTAAATCAGAAAAACGTGATTTAGTGCTTGAAAAGCGACGTTTAAAGACTTCACATCACCCCCGTGTATGTTCTACATTGGGTACGAAAAGAAGTGGCTCAGGTGTTTTACTTAATTTATCCTCTTAAAAAGATAAGTTAAGTTTTTTCACCAGATGTTTTTCAAACGATAAAACATACTTTAAGGACTATTTTATGAACAAAGCTGAATTAACCGAATCAGTTGCTGAAAAAGCGGATCTGACAAAAACTCAAGCAAAAGCTGCTATTGAAGCGTTTATCGATTCAGTAACAGGTGCTCTGAAAGAAGGCGATTCTGTACAGTTAGTTGGTTTCGGTACATTCAAGGTGAATCACCGTGCAGAGCGTACTGGTCGTAACCCTCAAACTGGTAAAGAAATTAAAATTGCAGCAGCTAACGTTCCTGCATTTACTGCCGGTAAAGCACTGAAAGACGCAGTAAAATAATTCCTTTGAACGGAATGAACAATAGAGGGGGATTTACTCCCCTTTTGTTGAAACGACAGGGGCTGTTAGCAATAGGATCTGCTTTTTTGCTCAGCGCCTGCTCCTCTACTGTGCAACTACCTGAATTTTCTGCAACAGGTTATATTGCAGATGAAGGTGTTGTCCGGCTATGGCGTTTAAATAATAAAGCGTCAGAACCTCAAGTGATCATGAGTGTTTATAGCTTTTATAAAAAGCCAGAAACTGTCATCACATTCTATGAGTATCGTCAAAATAAGCTTTGGCAAGTCCGCTCTGAAGTTATCAATCCAAATGATCCTTCCTCTTGGCACCTTCGTTTAAATAAACGAGGTGAAGTTATTTTCATGCAACAAGAAAGCCAGAAGCAAAAACGAGCATTGACAGAAGATGAGCGTTTAAGAATGGTGTTTGCTGCAAGTAAAGAGCGTGAAATCAGTGAAGCGCTTACTATTGGGAAAGTAAATTTAGTGCAGGGTGTCTGGTATCAAAATACGATGACAACATGTGCTGGTGAGAAAGTGAGTGTTTCATTTGAAGGTCCAGAACAACGCTGGTTAAAAACAAGAACACGTAATTCAAGTAAGCCTTCTTATGTTGCTTGGCTTGATTCGCCAGAAGGTAAGCAATTACTTATGGTTGCAGAACACGATTTTTGTAAATGGGAACCAACAAAAGAGAGCTTGTGATCACTCCCTTTTGCCGTTGTTAATTTATTTCTTTAAGCGTGCAATCGCTCGATAGCCGATATCATGGCGATAAAAACTACCATTCCAATGAATATCTTTTGCTAAAGCATAAGCATTTTTTTGAGCTTGCTCGATATCATCACCTAATGCAGTTACACATAGTACTCGCCCACCTGCTGTGATAACGTCGCCTTTGTTATTGAGTGTTGTTCCAGCTTGAAATACTTTTGCCGTTGTTGATGATGTTGGTGTTAAGCCTTCGATAACATCACCTTGACGATAATCCGCAGGGTAGCCGCCAGCTGCAATTACAATCCCTAAAGCTGGACGAGGGTCCCAAAGGGAATCCTTATCTTTTAAGTTACCCTTTGCTCCAGCTAAACACAGCTCAACTAAGTCAGATTGCATACGCATCATAATCGGTTGAGTTTCTGGATCACCAAAACGACAGTTAAACTCGATAACTTTAGCAACGCCTTGCTTATCAATCATCAACCCAGCATAAAGGAAACCTTGGTAACGATATCCTTCAGAAGCCATTCCCTTAACTGTTGGATAAATGATTTTTTCCATTACTTGCTGGTGGATTTCTGGTGTAACAACAGGTGCTGGTGAATATGCACCCATTCCTCCTGTGTTAGGTCCAGTATCTCCATCGCCAACACGTTTATGATCTTGGCTTGTAGCCATTGGAATAACGTGTTCACCATCAACCATCACAATAAAGCTAGCTTCTTCGCCATCAAGAAATTCTTCGATAACAATACGATGTCCTGCATCACCAAACACATTGCCAGCCAGCATATCTTTAATTGCAGCTTCAGCCTCAGCTTGAGTCATAGCAACAATAACGCCTTTACCTGCAGCTAAACCATCCGCTTTGATAACAATTGGCGCACCTACTTTATTAAGGTACTCAAGTGCAGGTGCTATTTCTGTGAAATTTTGATAATCCGCAGTTGGAATTTTATGACGAGCTAAAAAATCTTTTGTGAAGGCTTTAGAGCCTTCTAACTGCGCGGCTCCTTTTGTTGGTCCAAAGATGGTCAGCCCAGCATCTTTAAATGCATCTACAACACCAATAACTAGTGGTGCTTCAGGCCCTACAATAGTTAAATCAATTTTATTTTCGAGAGCAAATGCGACTAATGCAGAAATATCTGTTGCACTGATAGCGACATTCTCAACACCACTTTCTAATGCAGTGCCAGCATTGCCAGGGGCAACAAAAACGTGTGTTGCAAGCGGCGACTGAACCGCTTTCCAAGCTAAAGCATGTTCACGACCGCCATTACCAATAATCAGAATCTTCATATCAATACCTTATTAATGACGGAAGTGACGCATATTGGTGAAAATCATTGCGATGTTATGCTCATTTGCAGCTGCAATCACTTCATCATCACGAATTGAACCACCAGGTTGAATAACACAAGTCACGCCAGCAAGTGCTGCTGCATCAATGCCGTCTCTAAATGGAAAGAATGCATCTGATGCCATTGCACAGCCTGCAACTTCTAAACCTTCATCAGCAGCTTTAATACCTGCAATTTTTGCAGAATACACACGACTCATTTGTCCTGCACCAATACCGACTGTCATATCGTTTTTAGCGTAAACAATGGCATTTGATTTTACGAATTTGGCGACTTTCCAGCAGAAGAGTGCATCTTTAAGTTCACGTTCACTTGGTTGACGTTGAGTGACCACTCTTAAGTTTTCTTCTTTTACCATACCTAAGTCACGATCTTGAATTAGCAGCCCACCATTAACACGTTTGAAGTCCAACGCTGGTTTGGCTTCTTGCCATTGACCACAAGCTAATACACGAACATTTGGTTTTGTTTCTAAAATTGGTAATGCATCTTCATTAATAGAAGGAGCAATGATCACTTCAACAAATTGACGCTCAATGATTGCACTTGCTGTTTTTGCATCTAATGGCCGATTGAATGCGATAATGCCACCAAATGCAGAGGTTGGATCAGTTTTAAATGCATTGTCATATGCTTGTGCGAGCGTGTTCGCAATTGCAACACCGCAAGGGTTTGCATGTTTCACAATAACACATGCGGGCTCAGAAAATGATTTCACACATTCTAATGCTGCATCAGTATCAGCTATATTGTTATAAGAAAGCGCTTTGCCTTGTAATTGGTTTGCAGTGGCAATAGATGCTTCTTCTATATTCTCTTCTATATAGAAAGCTGCTTGTTGGTGAGCATTTTCACCATAACGCATATCTTGTTTCTTTATATAGTTCAGATTTAAGGTACGAGGGAAAGTACCTGATGGTTGTGAAGTATCGCCATAATAAGGAGCAACTTTCTGACCGAAGTAGTTAGCAATCATTCCGTCATAAGCAGCGGTGTGTTCAAAGGCTTTAATCGCCAAATCAAAACGTGTATCTAAAGTAAGGCTATTTTCGTGATTATCCATTTCTTCAATCACTCTTTCATAGTCATTACTATTTACTACAATCGTAACGTCTTTATGATTTTTTGCCGCGGAGCGAACCATCGTTGGTCCACCAATATCGAT